>NZ_JACARS010000001.1:0-20736 GCF_013386485.1 Pseudomonas sp. P7758
CGCCGGCGCCGGCGGCCGGTGAAGTCCTGGTGCAGATCAAGGCTGCCGGGCTGAACCCCAGCGACGTGAAGAACGTGCTCGGGCGTTTCCCCTACACCACGTTGCCACGCATTCCCGGCCGTGATTTTGCCGGGGTGGTGGTGCAAGGTCCGCAGGAACTCGTTGGCCAGGAAGTCTGGGGCACCGGTCGCGACCTGGGTTTTTTCGCTGACGGTTCCCACGCCCAGTACCTCACCGTGTCGGCCAAGGGCGTGGCGCACAAGCCCAGCCATCTGAGCTTTGCCCAGGCCGCCAGTCTCGGCGTACCGTACACCACGGCGTGGGATGCCCTTGAGCGCAGCGGTGTCGGCAAAGGTACTCGCTTATTGGTGATTGGTGCCAATGGAGCGGTAGGCAGCGCGGCGTTGGCCCTGGCGAAGATTCGTGGGGCTCAGGTGCTCGGGGCCGTGCGTCGGCCGGAACAGGTCGAGGCCTTGCGCGAGCAGGGTTTCGAGGGCTTGTTACTGGGCCAGCCGGAAGCGCTGGGAGGGCAGGTTAATGCGCTGTTCGGTACGGGCGCCGATGTGATCTTTGACACCACCGGCTTCTGGTTGCCGGCAGCGGTGGCGGCACTCGCACCTTTTGGCCGTATCGCAATCATCGCCGCGCCGGTTGACGGGCACGTGCAATTGCCGGCCCTGGCGTTGTACCGCAAGGGTGGTTCGGTGGTGGGGATCAATTCGCTGCTCTACAACTGCGAGCAATGCGCCGTGATGCTGGAGCAGTTCGGGCGGTTCTTCGATGAGGACTTGTTGCCGCTGCCGACCGGTTTGCGAGAAGTGTCGCTGGCCGACGGTGTGAAGTGCTTTGAGCAAGTGAACCAGGGCAGTGCCGACAAGATTATCTTCCTGCCCTGACCCGCTTATTGTGGGCGCGGGCTTGTGTGGGAACGGGCTTGCTCGCGAATACGGTGTGTCAGCCAATACATTCGGCACTGATCCACCGCTTTCGCGAGCAAGCCCGCTCCCACATTTGATCTTTATTCAGGCTTCGGGAACGCCTTTTTCCCACGCCGACCAGTTCTTCAGAATTGCCTGCACCAGCGGATTACCGGTGCGATACAGGTTCTCCAGCGCCGGCACAAATCCGCCCTGGTCCGCATACTTCAGCAGGTTGTCCACTTCGCTGTAGCCCGGGTACGGCCGATCAAAGTCGGAACCGGCCCGCACCACCGCCAGGCGATTGATATCCACCAACCCTTCACGGCTGGCCCGCAGCAACGCTTCATAGGTGGAGTTGTCTTCCTGCTGGGTGGTGCAGTACACGCCTTTATTGTCCGTCAGCAATTTGGTCCAGACCTCGGCGCGCTCACTCAGGCGCGTCCCGGAGAACCAGGTATTGCCCGCCAGGGTGTCGCACTGGGTGACCTGCGGCGGCTGATTGGCCGGCGCGTACGGATAGTGTTTGCGCCAGGCCGTGGACTCCTTGCTTTCACTGAGCTCGACTTTTTGCGACAGCGCAAACGCCTTGGCTTGCAGCTTGGGATTGAGCTCGAACACTTCGGTCTTGTAGTCCAGCGGCGGCTTCTCGTTCGGCCCCTTGGTATTGATGCCGATATAGCCGGTCGGCCAGTCCTTCGGCGCGTCCCGTGAATCCAGTTCCCATTGGGTTCCGAATTCCACCAGGTAATGGGCCCACGCGGCGGTGCCGATGGTGCCATGGTGCGGGTTGATCCCGGCGATCCCGGCGATCAGGAAGTAGCTCTGGCGCAGGTCGAACTTGGGCGACAACGCCAGCGCCAGGGTCGAGGCGGCAGCGTTGGTCTGGCCCATGCCGGTCACCAGCAGGCACACGTCCTGGGTGTTGCAGCGGATCACTGGATACTCGGCCGACAAGCCTGGCACGCGAACTTCCTGCTTGAGTTCCAGGCGCTCGATCCAGTTCTGCGCTTCGGGGGCGAACATGGTGATCAGCATCACCTTGGGCTTGATCGGGGCCGGGGCATCAGCCAGCACGACATGCGGCAACAGCGCCCCGGCGGCCAGGCCGATGGCGATTGAAAGGCGGGTAAAGGTCTTCATCTACTGCTCCTTGTTCACACTCAGAATTGATAGCCCACACCGGCGTAGTAACCCCAGCCGTTGGAGCGGGCGCGGAAATTACCGTCGCCAAAGTTCAGCTCGCTGCCGTCTTCCCAGTTGCCGCCGTTGTGGAAGTAACGGCCTACCAGGGTGAAACGCAGGTGAGTGAACGAATACAACAGCACGTTTGTTGCAACCAGGGAGTTGGCGGTGCGCGCGGGGTTGTCTTTGTGTAGATCCGAGCCGAAATCGTAGTTGGTGAAGCCGATATAGGTCAGCGACGCACCATTGTCGAAGCTGCCGATGGGCACGATGTATTTCATCTGTGCACGGTAGCCGTCCCATGAGTATTCGTTGCTGGCGCCGTAGTTTTCCCACTGGTAACGGCCATAGAAGTTGGCCGACAGGTTGACCCGCGAGTGGGTCTCGATGTCGGTGCCCAGGCCGCTGTACAAGGTGTTGGCACGGTTGTCCTTGTTGCTGCCGTGGTCGTAGATCCAGTCGAACGCCACATACCATTCCTTGAACGGGCCGATGGCCAGGCTGCGACCGGCCAGGTAGTCGATGGAGATGCGCGGTTCGTGCTCCATGAACACCGGCGAGCCGTGGTCCCACGCGCCTTTGTCATTGCTGTTGCCGATCCCGAAGATCTTCGGGATGTCGACGTAGCCATACAGTTCGAACGGGCCCTTGCGGCCGAAGTATTCGTACTCCAGGTACACGTCATCGGCGGGTTTGGGGCCGAAGCTGATGTCTTTGCTGCCGATCACCGTCAGGTCCTGGTTGAACCAGTCCGACAGGTACACGCCTTTTTTCGACGGGCTGGCTTCCGGGGCCAGGGCTTCGCCCTGTGCTGAGTCATCGGTGGGTTTTTCCTGCGCCAAAATGGGTCCGCTGAGTACTCCCGTAACGGCAGCCAGTAGCAGGGAAACAGCAAAAGGGGTAGCCGACGCGGATCGTCTGGAAGTGGGTTGCATTGAAAATCCCTGTTCGTACGCGGTTGGGGCCCGATTCTTCGGGTTGAGGTGAACCTGGTTGCCAAGTTCGTTCCGCAAACGTTTGCACAGGTTGTACCAATTTGTGTCAATTGCATGAAGGAATTGAGAAAAGTGGGAAATAGTCGGCCTTTTGGTCAGAAATGCGCCTTGGTAAACGGCAGCACCTGATCACCATTGCGGTTGAACAGGTACATCGCGGTTTCCCGGCGATATTCGCTGGGCGTCTGGTTCATCTCGATGCGAAAGTGCCGGTTGAAGTTGGAGAGGTTGGCGTAACCCACTTCAAAACAGATATCGGCCACTGACATCTCGCTTTGCAGCAACAGGCGGCAGGCGCGCTGCACCCGGAACTTGCGCATCAGGTCGATAAAGCCGTGGCCGGTGACGCGCTTGAAAAAACGCGAGAAGCCCGGTTCGCTCATGTCCAGCCGTTGGGCGATCACCGACAGCCGCAGGTCGCCGGTCAATTCCGTCATCAGGTATTCGAAGGCCTTGTGGATACGCTCCGAGCTGCGGGCATCCAGGCTTGGCGTGTAGCAGGCACTGGCCAGGCAATGGGCTTCCCCGGAGGGGGCCTGCCCCAAGGTATGCAGTAACTGGATGAACAGAATCAGGCGCGCCAGGCCCTCGGCGGGGCCGATGGACTCCAGCAGGTGCGCGGCCTTCAGTGCCGTCTCGCCGGTGAATTCCAGGCCGCGCCGGGCCCGGTCAAACAGGCCTTGCAGGTCGCCCAGCTCAGGCAGCGTGGTGCGCAGGGCCAGCAATGCGGCGCCGTCGAACTGCAACACCACATCGCGCCCCGTCAGGTACTCGCCGGGGGCCAGGTCGCCGATCCAGTCGTGGGGCAGGTCGGGGCCGATCAGTGCGACATGGCCGGCGCCAAACGCACCGATATAGTCGCCCGCCACGAGCTTGCCGCTGCCCTGGCGGATCAGGTGGATTTCAAATTCGGGGTGATGGTTCCAGCGGGCGAGCTCGAACGGATAGTCATGTTCGTACCAGCGAAAGCCATGCTCGGGCTCGGCCAGAATCACTTCCAGCTCGGCGGGGCGCTGCTCGAAAAGGGCGGATCGGCTTGCAGGCATGGGCTTGGCCCTTCTGGGCTTTTTGGAATGGGACCAAAATACGCCCTTTGCCCGGGCAGCCGCTACCCTGGGTTTTGTCGGTCACTGATACTTTTTTGATCCTCGCTGCGGGATCAAAAAAGTATCAGCCAGGCATCCGCCATTCGTTTGTTCGGCTCCGGGCAAGCTGCTGTAATCGGGCCGTCAACAACAAAAACAATAAGTGGAAACCGCCATGTTCAAGCTTCCGAAAGCGCTGTTCCTGCTCTCCGGCCTCACTCTGGCGATGGCCAGTCACGCGGCCGAAACCGTGACCATCGCCACGGTCAACAACAGTGACATGATCCGCATGCAGCACCTGTCCAAGGTGTTCGAACAGCAGCACCCCGAGGTGAAACTAAACTGGGTGGTGCTCGAAGAAAACGTCCTGCGCCAACGCCTCACCACCGACATCGCGACCCAGGGCGGCCAATTCGATGTGCTGACCATCGGCACCTACGAAACCCCGTTGTGGGGCGCCAAGCACTGGCTGGAACCGATCACGCCGCTGCCCGCCGACTACGACGTGGAAGACATCTTCCCCGCGGTACGCCAGGGCCTGTCGGTGAACAACACCCTCTACGCGTTGCCGTTCTATGGCGAAAGCACCGTCACCTATTACCGCACCGACCTGTTCAAGCAGGCCGGCCTGGCGATGCCCGAGCATCCGACCTGGACCCAGCTGGGGACGTTCGCCGCCAAGCTCAACCAGCCCGCCAAGGACCAATACGGCATGTGCCTGCGGGGCAAGGCCGGCTGGGGTGAAAACATCGCGTTGCTGAGCACCATGGCCAACGCCTTTGGTGCGCGCTGGTTCGACGAACAATGGAAACCCGAGCTGACCAGTCCCGAGTGGACGGCGGCGGCGAACTTCTACGTCAACACCCTGAAAAACTATGGCCCGCCGGGCGTCTCCAGCAACGGTTTCAACGAAACCCTGGCGCTGTTCAACAGCGGCAAATGCGCGATCTGGGTCGACGCCAGCGTTGCCGGCTCGTTCACCACCGATAAAACCCAAAGCAAAGTCGCCGACAGCGTGGGTTTTGCCGCCGCACCGACCGAGGTCACCGACAAGGGTTCGTCGTGGCTGTACGCCTGGTCCCTGGCGATCCCGGCCACCTCCAAACACAAGGACGCCGCCAAGGCCTTTATCACCTGGGCCACCTCCAAGGAATACATCCAGCTGGTAGCGGATAAGGACGGCATCACCAACGTACCGCCGGGCACGCGCCAGTCCACCTACAACGCGGCGTACCTGGCCGCGGCGCCGTTCGCCAAGGTGACCTTGCAGATGATGCAACACGCCGACCCCGCGCACCCGTCGGCCAAACCCGTGCCGTACGTGGGCATCCAATACGTGACGATCCCCGAGTTCCAGGCCATCGGCACCTCGGTGGGCAAGCTGTTTTCGGCAGCGCTCACCGGCGGCATGACGGTCGACAAGGCACTGGCCGAGGCGCAGTCCACCACCGAGCGTGAAATGAAACGCGCCGGCTACCCGAAATAATCACCTCAGGGACACTGCATTGATGAAACGACTGGAAGGTAAAAGTGCGCTGGTCACCGGCAGCGCGCGGGGCATTGGCCGGGCGTTTGCCCAGGCCTACATCAACGAAGGCGCGACCGTCGCCATCGCCGACATCAACCTGGAGCGGGCGCGGGCCACCGCCACGGAGCTGGGCCCGAAAGCCTACGCGGTGGCGATGGATGTCACCGACCAGGCGTCCATCGATGCCGCGATTGTCGCCGTGGTGGCGCAGGCCGGCAAGCTCGACATCCTGATCAACAACGCCGCCTTGTTCGACCTGGCGCCCATCACCGACATCACCCGCGAGAGCTTCGACCGGCTGTTCTCGATCAACGTCGCCGGTACGTTGTTCACCTTGCAGGCGGCGGCCCGGCAGATGATCAAGCAGGGGCATGGCGGCAAGATCATCAACATGGCCAGCCAGGCCGGGCGCCGGGGTGAGCCTCTGGTGGCGGTGTACTGCGCGACCAAGGCGGCGGTGATCAGCCTCACGCAATCGGCGGGGCTGAATCTGATCAAGCAGGGCATCAACGTGAACGCCATCGCGCCGGGAGTGGTGGACGGCGAGCATTGGGACGGGGTGGACGCGATGTTTGCCAAGCACGAAGGGCTGCCGCTGGGCGAGAAGAAAAAGCGCGTAGGAGCAGAAGTACCGTTTGGGCGGATGGGGACTGCCGAGGATTTGACCGGAATGGCGGTTTTCCTCGCGTCCAAAGAAGCCGACTACGTGGTTGCCCAGACCTACAACGTCGACGGCGGCAACTGGATGAATTGAGCGGGACGCAGCTCCTCGAACCATCGCAGATCAAAAACTGTGGGAGCGGGCTTGCTCGCGAAAGCGTTGTATCAGTCAATCTAGCCGGCGACTGACACTCCGCATTCGCGAGCAAGCCCGCTCCCACAGTTGATCTTCATTGTCCTGAAAAGGGGGCTTGGTCTTATTCGGCAAAGCTGCGATCAAAGAAGTACACCGCCCCAGGCTTCAGATTCTCCACTGTCGCCTGCGGCCGTCCGCCCTCGCCATGCTTCTTGCGGCCCGTCTCCCGCAAAAAACCGGCCTCGGTCAACTTCAGCAACCGCTGGCGAATACTGGTCTTCAGCACCGGCCGCGCCAATACCAGCGAAAAGATCGTAGTCGCCTCCGGCGCACTGAACTCATTGCCCAAAAACATCAATGGCAAGCTGCTGTACAGCGACTTGGAAAACAGCCTTTCCTGTACCGCTGCCACAATCGCGTTGTGATCGAAGGGCAGCTTGACCCCGCCAGTCGCCACGGCATCAACAGAGCACCACTTTTGATGCCCCCCCAGCTCCACCTCATCAGCCACGATCGCCAGGTAATAGGTCGACGACGACCAGCAGCGCGGATCGCGAAACGCATCGCCCACCGTCCCCACTTGCTCATACCAGGCCAGCGGCAACCCAACCTTGTCACTGGCCCGCAACCGCTCCACGGCATCCTGCAGGCTCAGATCTTGCACGCCGCCATTCACCACTACACCGGGCAAGGCCCAGTGCCCGGCGAAGGGCTCGGCGTCGCGCTGGTTGAGCAATATCTTCAGTTCCCCGGATGCACGGCAATAGAACAGCACGCACAAGTCCACGGTGTGCAGGTAGGCGCTAAGGGTTGGGGCGTGGTCTGGCATGTCGGGTCCTGTTGGCAGCGGTGGGGCACAGTCTAACGGATCAAACGGGTATGTCGTGTACTTGATCCAGGATAGATAACAAAATGTTTCTTGCCATGAAAGTACATGACGTGTACTTTTATATCCAGGCCACAGGAGAACACGACCATGACCGTCTCTAAGAACGCTATCGCCTCATTCGACGTTGACGCCCAGAAGAGCTTCACACCGCTGTGCCCCAACGAATTGCCGGTCGCTGGCGGTGACCAGATCGGCGCCGAGCTCAATTACATGGCCAGCCTCGCCGCGCGCCGTGTCGGCAGCAAGGACGCCCATACCCCGCACGCGCCCTGGGTGGTGCAACAGCACAGCCAGATGCTGCAACCCACCGGGCTGGTACATGCCGATGTCACCTGGGTCGCCCACTGTGTGCCCGGCACCGAAGGTTTCACCCTGTTGGACGAATTGCCCACGCCCTATGACTACAACTACTTCATCTGGAAGGGCGTCGAACCCGACCTGCATCCCTACGGCGCCTGCTACCACGACCTCCACGACAAACTCTCCACCGGCGTCATCGAATACCTCAATGCCCAGGGCATCCAGCGTGTGATTGTCGGCGGCCTGGCCCTGGACTACTGCGTCAAGACCACCGCCTTGCAACTGCTCAAGGCCGGTTTCGAGGTGATCCTGCACCTGCCGGCATGCCGTGGCATCAGCGAGGAGGGCGGTGTGCAGGCGGTCAGCCATTTGCAACAAGCAGGCGTTGTAATTACCCGCAATCGGGAAGAACTGGCCGCGATGGCCGCGCGTTAAGGAGTACCTCATGGAAAGTGCATACGACTACGAAAACGCTGTGATCCAGGGCCTGCTGGACACCGACTACTACACCTTCACCATGATGCAGGCCGTGTTGCACCAGCACCCGAATGTCGATGTGGAATACCAGTTCATCGTCCGCTCCAGAGAGAAACTGGGGCACCTGATTCCCGAGCTGCGGGTGGAGCTGGAAAAACTCGCCGGCCTCAGCATGCGCGAAGGCGAGCTGCGCTTTCTGTTCAACCAGCGCCGTGAGTACTTGACCCCGGATTTCGAGCGCTTCCTGGGGCTGTTCCGCTTCAACCTGCGCTATATCCACGTCAGTGAAATCGACGGCCAACTGAACGTCCGCGTGGTCGGCCCGATGCTGCACTGCATCATGTTCGAACAGCCGGTATTGGCCCTGGTCAGCGAGCTGCGCAACCGCGACAAATACCCCGACGTCAGCCTCGAAGACGTCACCCGCAAGCTCTACCAGAAATTCGACTGGCTGGAGAAAAACCTCACCCGCGACGAACTGGCCGACCTGCGTGTCTCGGACTTCTCCACCCGCCGGCGGTTGTCGTTCAAGGCCCAGCGTGAAGTGGTCGACATCATGCGCCGCGACTTTCCCGGCCAGTTCATCGGCACCAGCAATGCGCACCTGGCCTACGAATTCGACCTGCCGCTGATCGGCACCATGGCCCACCAGTGGCTGATGGTGCACCAGCAACTGGGGCGGCTGCGGGAAAGCCAGAATGCGGCGCTGGAAAACTGGGTGCGCGAATACCGTGGGCGCTTGGGTATCGCCCTGACCGACTGCATCAGCACCGACTTTTTCCTCAAGGATTTCGACCTGTACTTTGCCAAGCTGTACGACGGTTTGCGCCAGGACTCCGGTGACCCGATCGTCTGGGCCGACAAGGTGTTGGCCCGCTACAAGGAGCTGGGCATCGACCCGATGACCAAGGACCTGATGTTCTCCGATGGCCTGAATTTCGAGAAATGCCTGCCGATCCTGCGGCACGTGCGGGGCAAGGCCAAGTTCGGCTTTGGCATGGGCACCAGCCTGGCCTGTGATGTCGACGGAGTAGAGCCGCTGAGCATCGTGATGAAACTGGTGCGGGTGCACGGCGAGCCGGTGGTGAAATTCTCCGATGACCCGATCAAGAACGTCTGCGAAGACGCCTCGTTCCTGCAGTATGCGGCGCAGGTGTTCAACGTCGGCAACGTCAATCCGCAACTGGGGGTGTGACATGGACACTCAGGCACGTATCGCACAAGAACTGAAGATCAACCGGCTGCTCGGCAAGGGGGGCGAGGGAGCTGAGCTGCAACGGCGCATCGACTTCATCAAGGGCACCTTGCGCCAGTCCGGCTGCCATGCGCTGGTGCTGGGCATCAGCGGCGGTGTCGACTCACTGACCGCCGGGCGCCTGTGCCAACTGGCAGTGGAACAACTGCGCAACGAAGGCTACGAGGCGCGGTTTATTGCCATGCGCCTGCCCTATAAAACCCAGGCGGACGAGCGCGACGCCCAGGCTTCCCTGGATTTTATCGCACCGGACCGTATCGAGACGCTGAACATTGCCGCCTGCGTCGACGGGCTGATGGGCAGCCTGTCTGCCGCGCAAGCCAGCGCTGAACGCATCGACTTTATCAAGGGCAACGTCAAGGCCCGGGCGCGGATGATGGCGCAGTACGCCGTGGCGAACCTGCACAACGGCCTGGTGGTGGGCACCGACCATGGCGCGGAGGCGCTGATGGGGTTTTTCACCAAGTTCGGTGACGGCGCCTGCGACCTGGCGCCGCTCTCAGGGCTGACCAAGACCCAGGTGCGCCTGCTGGCCAGCGCCCTTGGCGGGCCACGGCAGTTGGTGGCCAAGGCACCGACTGCCGACCTGGAAGAACTGGCACCGGGCAAGCCGGATGAGTTGGCGTATGGCTGCAGCTATGACGAGATCGACCGCTACCTGATGGGCGAGGCAGTGAGTGAGCGGGTGAGGGCGATTGTCGAGAGCGCCTACCTCAAGACCGCCCACAAGCGAGCATTACCGGCGGTTCCCGACTAAGACTTCCTGTTCCTTCCCGGCACTGTTGACGTTGACCGTACGCGCCACGCTCACGCGGTCACCGTCAAACCCGCATACCACCCGATCGCGAAACGCGGTTTGCGGGTAGATCCAGGTCATCTCCAGCGTCCCGGTATCCAGCCAGCGCGCGCCGGCAACGATCTGCGCATCCTTGAACTCATAACCGTGGTGCAACGCCCGGCCCGGCATGTTGGTGGTGCCGGCGATCCAGTGATCAATCCCCACCTCTAGGGCATGAGTCGCCTTGCTGTCGGTCAGTTGGAAGCGCAGTACATTGCCTTCGACGGCGAACGCCAATTGCTGCACATCCAGCCCGTTGGGCTCTACCTGATACACGCCCGTGAAATCTCTCGGCCCTGCACACGCTGAAAGCAACTCAGGCCGCTGTGCCATGCTCGCCAGACGTTGCTGCAACCGTGCATCCGCTTCGGGTTTGACCGTGCAATCATCGCCAAACGCCGCCGGAAAATGCCGCTCGACAAACGGAGTCAGCTCCGCCGAATTCTTCATCCCGCCGATCACCACCAGCGTTGCACCGTACTCGCGGAACACCATCGCCATCTGCACAAACACCCCGACAGCGCTGAAGGCGTGTGCCGGTTTCATCATCCAGTGATAACCGTAGCGGCTGTCCGGCCCGCCTTGTGGTCGGGTGGCCGCTGCAACCCAGGCCGCCGGTAGAACCTGCTTGCCATGCCACACGCCGCCTTGTGCATGCAGCACACCCAGCTTGAGCATGGCCGAGGTCGGCGCCTTCAAGCCATTGCCGCCGGGATTCACGCCATCGGGGCCGATGTCCCAGCTTTCATTATGGATATCCAGCGGTACAAACAGCCGGGGCTTGAGGTACGCGTGCAAGGTTTGCCCGGTGACCTTGTTGATCAGCGCCGAGAGCATGTAGCTGGCCGCACTCGTATAGACGTAGGTGGTGCCCGGTGCATAGGCCAGCGGTATCTTGAAGAACTCGGCAATCCAGCTGGTCTCGATACCCCGCCACACTGAACCCGAGGTATTGGCGGCGTGGCCGGTGCGCATGGTCAGCAGGTGTTCTACGGTCATGTCCGCCAGGCGCGGGTCGGCACCCACCGGCACACACTCCGGAAAGAACGCCACCAGCCGGTCATCCAGTTTCAGCAAGCCTTCATCCACGGCCAGGCCAATGGCGCAGGCGGTGAAGCTCTTGGCCACGGAGTGCAATACCCGTGGCTCGTTGGGATCCACCGGCCAGCTCCAGCCTTCGGCGACTACGTGGCCGTGGCGGTGCAGCATCAGGCCTTGCAGGTCGAGGCCGGCCGCTTTCACTTCATCGAGAAAGGCAATCAGGTGCTCGGGATCAACGCCGACGCTGCTGGCGCTGGCGCGGGACAAACCATCGTAGGACATGGGCATAAACAGGCTCGTAGGGGGAGGGAAATCAACGGCTGCGGTGCACCAGCCGCGAATAGGAAATCAGCATGCTGGTCAGTTCCTGGCTGACGCTGGTGAGCGGCGATGAACGGCGGCTGATCAGGCATACATCACGGGTCGCCAGCGGTTCTTCGATGGCGATGGTGGTCAGGGCGCTGGAAAACAGCTTCATCCCCGGCAGCATGCGCGGTTCGATGGTCAGGTAATCGGTTTCCGAAACGATGTGCAGGGTTTCCAGCAACGAATCAGTGGTGATCGCAATCTTTGGCGGCGCCAGGCCCTGGGTACGGAACAGCTCGATCAAGCGGTTCTCCGCGCCGCCCACTACGCCGGCCGGGCGTACGCTGATCCACTGGCAGTCGGTGAGGGCTTGCACGGATTTTGCGTGGGCCTGCGGGTGGCCCTTGCGCGCAATGATGCCGGCGTTTGAGCTGTAGAGGCGGTCGATGGCCAGGTCGATATCGGCCACGTTGGGCGCCAGCGGGCACAAGACGAAATCCAGGCGGCCATCGCGGACTTTTTCCACCAGGCCCTTGGTGGTGCCGCTGGCCACGTGCACCTGCATGCGCGGGAAGCGCTGGGTGAAGTTGCTCAGTACCGGCAGCAGCAATTCGGCCAAGGGTTCGGAGGTGACGCCCAGGGCGATATGGCCTTCGGGCTCGCCTTTCCAGGGTTGCAGGTCGAGCAGGGCACGTTCGCAGTCGAGAGTGATGGAACGGGCACGGGCCAGGAACACCTCGCCGGCCGGGGTCAGGTTGATGCCTTGGTTGGAGCGTTGCAGCAGCACCACCCCGAGTTCCTTTTCGAGGGTCTGGATTGACTGGGTCAATGTGCTTTGGGCCACATCCAACTGACGTGCGGCCGAGCGGAAGCTGCCTTTTTCAACCACGGAGCAGAACGCGCGAAGATGGGTGAGGGTCATGACGGTGGGCTCGCTCAGTGCTGCATTTAAACCATTGAATGCCAGCCAGCTTATCTGATGACTATAGGTGAGCACAGATCGGTCTGGATGATCGCGATCATTATTTTTGATCAGGAAAACCCCATCTTTTCCAGCTCAAGGCCCTGATTTCTCGGTACGGTAACGCCAGGGCAACCCACGGACGGTTGATGATCGGATAAACCGAGCCCGATCACTCGGAGCGTTCTTCTCAAGTTGATTGGGTGGCGAATAAGATCGGTCCAGGAACATTCGCAAACCGTAATCAGCGACTAAAACAACAACAACTATTCAGGTGTTCGGCCGTGCCTCTTTTTGGGTCCTGCCAGCGTCCGAACCCAAGCGTAAGGATCATTCAAGGTGCATTTATCATGAACAAGACTTTATTCCTGGCTGGCGCCTTGTCCGCCGCGCTGGTGGGCACTGCCCACGCCGAGAATCTATTGAAAGTCGCGTTGAACGCCGACATTCGCAGCACCGAGCCAGGCGTCAACCGTGACACCAATTCCGACGCCGTCATCTTGCACATTACCGAAGGACTGGTGGCCTTCCGTGAAGATGCCACCGTCGGCCCGCTGCTGGCCAAAGACGTGCAGGTGTCCGACGACGGCCTGCGCTACACCTTCCACCTGCGCAACGGGGTCAAGTTCCAGAACGGTGCGCCACTGACCTCCTCCGAAGTGCTGTGGACCTGGAAACACTACCTCGACCCGAAAACCCAATGGCGCTGCGCCCCTGAATTCGACGGCCATGGCGGCGCGAAAATCGTCGACATGAGCGCCCCGGACCCACTCACCGTGGTGTTTACCCTGGACAAGCCCAACGGCCTGTTCCTCACCAGCACCGCGCTGCCGGAATGCGGTGGCAGCGGCATCCTGCACCCCGACTCGGTGGTCGACGGCCAGTGGAAAGCCCCCATCGGCACCGGCCCGTTCCGCCTGGGCGAGTGGAAGCCCGGCCAATACATCGACCTGCTGCGCAACGCCAACTACACCCCGCGGGACGAGAAAGAGCCGGATGGCTACACCGGCAATAAAAACACAACCCTCGACCGCGTGCGCCTGCTGGTGATCCCGGACCCGGCGGCGGCCAAGGCGGCCTTGCTGTCGAAGAACGTCGACCTGCTGATTGACGTCACGCCGCTGGACGCCACCGAACTGGCTGCCAACCCCGGCATCAAGGTCACCTCCAGCGGCACCATGTCAGTCAACGCGTTGCTGTTCCAGACCCGCGACCCCTTGCTCAAAGATGTGCGCCTGCGCCAGGCCATCGCCCATTCGCTGGACTCCGCACAAATCGTCGCCGCCCTGACCGGTGGCCGTTCCCAGGCCAACAATTCGATGGTCGCCAGTGGCAGCCACTACCACCAGGCAATCGAGAACCAGGGCTTCGATTTCGACCCGGCCAAGACCGCCCAACTGCTGCGGGAAGCTGGCTATAAAGGCCAGCCAATCAAACTGATCGTCAACAAGCGCTACGCCGCGATCTTCGACATGGGCGTGTTCGTGCAAGCCATGGCCAAGGCCAGCGGCATCAACCTGGAACTGGAAACCCTGGAGTGGGGCACCCAGCTGGAGCGCTACCAGACCGGCAACTACCAGATGATGGCGTTCCCGTATTCCGAACGCCTTGACCCGGCCCTGAGTTTCGACTCGATGACCGGCGACAAGGACAAGGAAGCGCGCAAGGTCTGGGACAACCCCCAGGCCCAGGAATGGCTGCGTGAAGCCCAGCGCGAAGGCGATATCAGCAAGCGCCAGGCGCTGTTCGACCAACTGCATCAGCAGATGCTCAAGGACGTGCCGATGATCCCGATGTACAACGGCAACGCCATCGCCGCCAGCCGTGATTACGTCAAAGGCCTGCGCACCTGGCCGGTGTCCAAGCCGCGCCTGTGGACCGTCAGCGTCCCTGCGACCGGGAGTAACTGAGGATGTTGCGTTTCATCTTTCAACGGCTGGCGATGTCGATCCCGACCTTGCTGCTGATCTCGCTGATGGTGTTCGCGATCATCCGCCTGGTGCCCGGTGATCCGGCGCTGCTGATGCTCGGCGACATGGCCGATGCCCACAGCCTGGAGGTCGCCCGTGCGTCCCTGGGCCTGGACCAGCCGCTGCCGCTGCAGTTTGTGATCTGGCTCAAGGCGGTGCTCAGCGGCGACCTCGGGCATTCCATCACCACCAATGAAGCGGTGTTGCCGCTGATCCTTGACCGCTTCCAGGTGAGTGCCGGGATCGTGCTGGTCTCGGTGTTGCTCGCGGCGTTGATTGCGGTACCGGCGGGCTTGCTCTCGGCGTGGAAACAGAACAGTTCCCTGGACTTTGGCGTGGTCTCCACCGCGACCCTGTTGCTGTCGATCCCGAGTTTCTGGCTGGGCCTGCTGTTGCTCTACGCGTTCGGCATCAAGCTCGGCTGGCTGCCGGTGGTGGGTTACGTGTCGTTCGGCCAATCGCCGTGGCAGGCCTTGAGTTTTATCGTGCTGCCGATTGTCACGCTGACGTTGGTGGAACTCGGCGCGATCACCCGCATGGCCCGGGCCAGTGCAATTGAAGTGCTGCGCCTGGAATACATCACCCATGCCCGTGCCAAGGGTTTGTCGGAGCGGGCGGTGTTGTGGCGCCATGCGCTGCGCAACTCGTTTGCACCGACCCTGACCCTGATCGGCCTGATCCTCGGCAACCTGCTCAGCGGCATCGCGGTGCTCGAAACCGTGTTCACCCTGCCAGGTATCGGCCGGCTGATGGTCGACGCCATCTACGCCCGGGACTACCCCGTGCTGCAAGGCTGCCTGCTGCTGGTGACCTTTGTTTATGTGCTGGTCAACCTGTTGGTGGACCTGCTGTACCCGCTCTTCGACCCCAGGGTTAAGTTATGAATAAGCCTCTACCTGTCGCACCCGAGGTGCTGTTGCCGGCACCGGCGCGTGCCCCCAGGGCCTGGCGTGTGCCGCCGCTGAACGCGCTGATCGGTGCGCTGCTGCTGGCCTTGTTGTTGATCATGGCCTTGCTGGGCCTGGTCTGGACGCCCCATGACCCGTTGGCCTTGAACCTGCTGGCGCGCTTGCAGGCGCCCACCGCCGCGCACTGGCTGGGCACTGACGAGTACGGTCGCGACGTGCTGAGCCGCCTGATGATCGGCGCTCACACCAGCCTGTGGGTGAGTGTGTTGACGGTGACGCTGGCGATCACCGCCGGCACGGTATTGGGCCTGCTGGCCGGGTTCCTGCGGGGCTGGGTCGACCGGGGCTTGATGACGGTCAACGATGCGTTGCTGGCGTTTCCCGGGATCCTGCTGGCCCTGGGCTTGATGGCGATCATCGGCCCGAGCCTGTACGGCATCGTGTTTGCCTTGAGCCTGGCCTACACACCGTCGGTGGTGCGGGTGGTGCGCGGCACGGTGTTATCGTTGCGCGAGAAAGAGTTTGTCGAAGCCTCGCGGGTGATCGGTAACTCCGAGCTGTACACCATGCTGCGGCACATCGCGCCGAACTGCGTGGCGCCGGTGTGCGTGCTGGCCACCAGTATGTTCGGCTGGGCGATCCTGGCGGAAAGCTCCCTGAGTTTCCTCGGCCTGGGCGTCCCGCCGCCGGCCGCCACCTGGGGCAACATGCTCGCCGCCAGCCGGCCGTATATCGCCACGGCCAGCTGGCTGGGGCTGTTTCCCGGTGTCTGCATCGCCATGGCGTTGCTGGCGTTCAACCTGTGCGGCGATGCCTTGCGCGATCGTCTCGACCCGCGGATGAGTAAATGACCATGACTGACATCCTTCTGGCAGTCGACAAGCTGAAAATCCGCGTGGGGGCCAACGGCCCGCTGGCGGTCAACGACCTGAGCTTCACCATCGCCCCCGGCGAAATCGTGGCGCTGGTGGGCGAGTCCGGCAGCGGCAAGACCATGGCCGCCCGCGCCGCCATCGGCCTGTTGCCACCGCCGCTTGCACAATGCAGCGGCCAGGTGCGTTTCCAGGGCCATGACCTGGGCAGCCTTGCGCCTGAGCAACTGCGCCAGTTGCGCGGGGCGAAGATCGGCATGGTGTTCCAGGAACCCATGGTGTCCCTCAACCCGTCCATGAGCATCGGCGAGCAAATGGCCGAGGGCCTGCGCCTGCACACCAGGCTGAGCGATGCGCAGATCCGCGAGCGCAGCCTGGAGATGCTCGGGCATATCGGCATCAAGGACGCCGAGCGTTGCCTGGCGGCGTTTCCCCACGAGTTCTCCGGCGGCATGCGCCAGCGCATCATGCTCGCCTCGGTGATGCTGCTGCGCCCGGCCTTGCTGATTGCCGACGAGCCCACCACGGCCCTGGATTGCCTGGCGCAACTGGACGTGTTGAAACTGATGCTCGACCTTACGCGCGAGCAGGGCACGGCGATCCTGTTTATCAGCCACGACCTGTCGCTGGTGGCGCGCTACGCCGACAAAGTGGTGGTGATGCGCGAAGGCCGCGCGGTGGAGCAGGGCACCATCGAGCAGATCCTGCTGGCGCCCAAGGCCGAGTACACCCGGCAACTGCTTGAGGCCCTGCCGCGGCGCGGCACCCTGGCAGCCCTGCCCAAGGCGGACCGGCCGTTGCTGACGGTCAAGGACGTGTGCATCGAGCACCCGGGGCCGCGCAGCCTGTGGGGCCGCAGTCAGTTCAAGCGGGTGGTGCATGCGGCCAACCTGTCCATCGCCCCGGGGGAAACCCTGGCGCTGGTGGGCGGCAGCGGCTCGGGCAAGACCACCCTCGGCCGGGCGATTGTCGGCCTGAACAGCCCGTGTTCCGGTGCCATCGAGTTTGAGGGCGTGGACATTCTCAAGGCTGGCAACCGTGACCATCGCCTGCAATGCCAGATGATTTTCCAAGACCCGTATTCGTCCCTCGACCCGCGCATGAAGATTGGCGACATCCTCGCCGAACCCCTGCGCCATGTGCCCGGCCTGACGCCCGCTCAGCGTCGTGAGCGGGTGGCGAAAACCCTGGTGGACATCGGCCTGGCGGAACAGTTTGTCGACCGCTTCCCGCACCAGTTGTCCGGTGGCCAGCGTCAACGGGTGGCCATTGGCCGGGCGCTGGTGCGGCACCCGCGACTGGTGATTGCCGATGAGCCGATCTCGGCGTTGGACATGACCATCCAGAAGCAGATCCTCGAGCTGTTCGAACGCCTGCAGGCGCAGTACGGTTTTGCCTGCCTGTTCATCTCCCACGACCTGGCGGCGGTGGAACGCATCGCCCACCGGGTGGCGGTGATGAGCGAGGGCAGGGTGGTGGAAATGGGTGCCCGCGACGAGATCTTCGACCGCCCGCAGCACCCCTATACCCGCAAGCTGCTGGCCGCCGCCAGCCCCTTGGAGAAACTTGAAAACGGTGGCTACCGCATCCGCCAGGGCCCCGTACCGCTAGCGCTGTAACCCAGGACTGACGTCACCCGCCGCGCAAATCGCCGATTTGCGCGAACGGCGAAGCCATGCCCGAAGAACAATAAAAACACCAACCCCCACCCCACTGCCAGGAGCTAAAAAAATGAAAAAATCCCTGACTCAACTCATCACCAGCGTCGGCGTTGTCAGCAGCGGGCTGGTCCCGTCACTGGCCCATGCAGACTTCATCAAGGACAGCAGCGGTACGCTGGACTTGAAGAACTACTACTTCAACCGTGACTACCGCGAGGCCGCTTCCCAGTCGATGCGCGCCGAGTGGGCCCAAGGTTTTATCCTCGGTATCAAGTCCGGTTTCACCGAAGGCACCGTGGGCTTCGGCCTGGACCTGACCGGCATGCTGGGGGTGAAACTCGACTCCAGCCCGGGGCTGTCCGGCACCGGTTTGCTGCAGCGTGACAGCGACAAGAATGTCTCCGACGAGTACTCCAAGCTTGGGGTGACCGCCAAGGCCCGCTTCGCCAAAAGCGAGCTGCGTGTGGGCTACCTGGTGCCGGACCTTCCGATCCTGCAACCCAACACCAGCCGTCTGTTTCCGCAGTCCTTCAGCGGCACCCAGCTGGTGTCCAACGACATCAGCAACCTGAAAATCACCCTCGGGCAGATCGACCAGGCCAAGGACCGTGACTCCACCAACTACGAAGACATGAAGCTGACCACGGTGAGCAAGGTCTACAAGAGCACCGCCCTGAGCGACCAGTTCCGCTTTGCCGGTGGCGACTACTCGCTGACCCCAAACACCTTGCTCAGCTACCACTTCGCGGCGCTGGACAGCATCTACCAGCAGCAATACGTGGGCTTCAAGAACAACTTCGGCCTGGGGCCGGGCACGCTGAAAACCGACGTGCGCTACTTCAAGTCGGACAAGGACGGCGCGGGCCTGGCGGGCAAGGTCGACAACAGCGCCTTGAGCAGCCGCCTGACCTACCAGTACGGCGGCCACAGCATCGGCGGCGGCTTCCAGCAGCAATACGGCACCACGCCGTTTACCTATCTGGACGGCTCCATCACCTACCTGTTCACCGAGTACCAGTTCAGCAACTTCACCCAAACCAGGGAGCGAGCCTGGCACGCCCGCTACGACTACAACTTCGCCGATCTCGGCTTGCCCGGCCTGTTGTTTGGGATCAAGTACGCCAAGGGTGATTCGGCTGAAGTGCTCGGCTTCAACCGCGAAGGCCGCGAGTGGGAGCGCGACCTGGACCTGGGCTACGTGGTGCAGAACGGGCCCTTCAAGGGCGTGTCGATGCGCTGGCGCAATGCGCTGAGCAAAGGCAACTACTTCAACGACGTTAACGAGAACCGCGTGATACTGGGTTACACCCTGGCGCTCTGGTAACCACCCACTGTGGGAGCGGGCTTGCCCGCGATGGCGGTGGGTCGGTCACGGAATAGGCTGGCTGACCCACCGCCATCGCAGGCAAGCCCGCTCCCACACTGATCGGATTACCAGATCAAGATAGTGTGGGCCGCCCTTACAGACGATCACGCCGGCTCGTTAATATTTCTTCAGCGTTCATCACTCGAATATCGAGATTTCCGGTTTATGAAACTTAAATCACACCCCTTGCTGCAAGCGACACAAGGCACCCACAGGCACGTGGACAGTGAGCATTACGGTGCAATGGGTGCAAGTCGAAAAATCTATATCCAGGCGGCGCTGCATGCCGACGAAACCCCGGCGCTGCTGGTGGCCGCGCACCTGCGCCGGCAACTGGCAGAACTGGAAAATGCCAACCGGCTGAATGCGCAAATCGTGCTGGTGGCCGTGGCCAACCCCACCGGGCTGAGCCAATACATCATGGGCGCGCCCAGCGGGCGTTTCGAACTGGGCAGCGGGCGTAATTACAACCGGGGCTTTCCGGTGCCGTACCAGGCAATCGCCGACAGGATCGAGCACCTGCTGGGCCAGGACATCGACGCCAACCGCCAACTGATCCGCCAGGCCTGGGGCGAATGTCTGCTGGACGCGGCGCCGCTGGACGAATTCCAGTCGCTGCAACGCACCCTGATGCTGCTGGCCCACGATGCCGACATCGTGCTGGACCTGCACTGCTCCCGCGAAGCGGCGATGCATGTGTACACCGGCGAGGCAGTGTGGGCGACCGTGGAGCCGCTGGCGCGCTACATCGGCTCTGAAGCCTCGTTGCTGGCCACCGATTCCCAGGCCAATTCGTTCGATGAGGCGCTGTACCTGCTGTGGGTCAACCTGCGTGAGCGGTTTGGCGATCGGTTTCCGATTCCGGACAGCAGCGTGGCGGTGACCGTCGAGCATCGTGGCCAGCGGGATGTGTCCTATGAACTGGCAGAACATGACGCCACGGCGATCATTGATTACCTGACCCACCTGGGCGCGGTTGAAGGCACGCCACGGCCATTGCCGGCCCTGCGTAACCCGGCGACGCCGTTGGCCGGCAGCGAACAGTTTTATGCGCCATGCGCCGGGGTGCTGGTACACCGGGCGGCGGTGGGCAGTCGCATCGAGGCCGGGCAGGCGTTGTTCGATATCGTTGATCCCCACAGTGGGCAGGCCACCACGGTTTGCAGCCACAACACCGGCGTGTTGTACATGCGCCGCGACGTGCGCTTTGTGAAGCCGGGCGACCCGCTGGGCCGGGTGTCCGGTGCCACGCCGATTCGCAGCGGCAAGCTACTCAGCGCCTGATTTGCCAGCTATGGAATACGGTCAAAATGTGGGAGCGGGCTTGCTCGCGAATGCGGAGGGTCAGTCGCCGGAGATGTTGGCTGACCCTCCGCATTCGCGAGC
>NZ_JACARS010000010.1:0-45082 GCF_013386485.1 Pseudomonas sp. P7758
TCAGTCGATACATCTGTTGACTGACACACCGCCTTCGCGAGCAAGCCCGCTCCCACATTAGCTCTTCTTCAGTAGGTAGATTGCATTGCAATCACACTGGCGCCAGTTTCTGTTCAAACACTGAAACCCCATCCAGGTCCCGCAAAATCACCGTCAGCTCCGCCGTCTGCCCGTCAATCTGCACCTCGCCAAAAAACTGGAACCCGGCAAACGGCGAGCTGTTCTGCACCGTCGGCGCCTTCTCGAACACCACTTCCGGGCCAAAGGTTTTATCCAGCGGATTAGGCCCGAAACTCCCGGCATTCAACGGCCCGGCGACGAACTCCCAGAACGGCTCAAAATCCTGAAAAGCCGCCCGATCCGGATGGTAATGATGGGCCGCGCAGTAATGCACATCCGCTGTCAGCCACACGTGATTACGCACCTGCTGCGCCCGCAGAAACGCGAGCAATTCGGCAATTTCCAACTCGCGCCCCTGGGCCGGGCCCGGGTCGCCGTTGGCGATCGCTTCCCAACGCGGCACGCCGGGGCTGACCTCACCGTCGGGCACGCCCAGGCCAATGGGCATGTCGGCGGCGATGACTTTCCACTGCGCCTGGGAGGCCTTCAATTCGCGCTTGAGCCAGTCCAGTTGCTCACGCCCAAGGAACGGTTTTTCACCGCCAAGGTTGTCATCGTTCGGCCCGCGATAGCTGCGCATGTCCAGCACAAACACATCCAGCAACGGGCCGTAACTGAGCTTGCGATAAATCCGCCCGCCCTGGTCGGCGCTTTGCCGGCGCATCGGTGAATATTCCAGCCAGGCCTGACGCGCACGGCCCACCAGGGTGTTGATGTCGCGGGTTTTGTAGCGCTCATCCAGTTGCTTGCTCGGCGACCAGTTGTTGATCACCTCGTGGTCGTCCCACTGCCAGATCTGCGGCACTTCGGCGTTGAAGCGACGTACGTTCTCGTCCATCAGGTTGTAGCGGTAGTTGCCCCGGTATTCATTCAGGGTTTCAGCGACTTTGCTTTTGGCTTCGGTGGTGATGTTGCGCCAGATGCGTCCGTCCTCGGTGGTCAGTTGCGCGGGCACCGGGCCGTCGGCGTAGATGGTGTCGCCGCTGTGAATGAAGAAGTCCGGCAGGCGCAGGCGCATGGCTTCGTAGATGCGCATGCCGCCGATGTCCGGGTTGATGCCGAAGCCCTGGCCGACGGTGTCGCCGCTCCACACAAAGCGGATATCCCGGCGCTGCTGCGGCACGCTGCGCAGGTGACCGAACCAGGGCTCGCTGGCCACGCCGGTCTGGGCATCTTCAAAGTGCACACGGTAGAAGATCGCCTGGTCGACGGGCAGGCCGGTGAGTTCGACACGGGCGGTGAAATCGGTGCGGCTGTCGGCCAGGGGCGAGACGAATTTGCGCGGGTTGCTGAATACGCTACGGGTGTCCCACTCCACCACCATCCGGGCCGGGCGGTCGCTGCGGCTCCAGATCATCGCGCGGTCGCCCAGCAGGTCGCCGGACTGCACGCCGTCGGTGAGTTGCGGGCGATCCTTGACCGAGGCGATCACCGCAGGCGCGAGGCCCGGCAGCAACAGGCCGGCGCCAACGGCTTGCATCACGCGGCGGCGGCCGAGATTGAAGTGGCTCATGCGGGTTCCCTCTCGAGCAGCAAAAGGGAAACTTAAGCATGACGGGATGAACGAGTTATGACACCGGCCTTATTGCTCACGGAGGTCAAATGTGGGAGCTGGCTTGCCTGCGATAGCCTCAACTCGGTTGCGTTGATACACCGAGGTGCCTGCATCGCAGGCAAGCCAGCTCCTACATGAACCGCGTCATGCCTGGGCGGGTGCGACAGAAAGCTCTACGGTCTCAGGGCGCTTGAGGAATGCATACACCACGGCCGTCAACAAACTGCCCGCCACGATCGCCAGCAGGTACAGCAGCGCATGGTTGATCGCATTCGGGATCAGCATCACAAACAATCCACCATGGGGCGCCATCAGCTTGCAGCCGAAATACATCGACAGCGCACCGGTCAGCGCACCGCCGGCGATGCTGGCCGGGATTACCCGCAACGGGTCCTTGGCAGCAAACGGAATCGCGCCTTCAGAGATAAAGCACATGCCGAGGATCAGCGCGGCCTTGCCGGCTTCACGCTCGGTCTGGGCGAACTTGCGCCGCGCCAGGAAGGTGGCGATGCCCATGCCAATCGGCGGCACCATGCCGGCAGCCATGGTCGCGGCCATGGGGGCACCGCTTTGCGCCGCCAGCAGGCCGACGGAAAACGCGTAGGCCGCCTTGTTGATCGGGCCACCGAGGTCGACGCACATCATGCCGCCCAGCAAGATGCCCAGCAGCACGGCGTTGGTGGTGCCCATGGTGCTGAGAAAATCCGTGAGGCCGGTGAGCATCTTCGCCACCGGCGGCCCTACCAGGTAAATCATCGCAAGACCCGTGAACAGGCTCGCCAGCAACGGGATGATCAGGATCGGCTTGAGGGCTTCCAGGCTCTGGGGCAAACGGATCGCGCGGCTGATGAATTTGACGCAGTAGCCGGCGAGAAAGCCGGCGAAGATCCCGCCGATAAACCCCGCGCCCAAGGTGCTGGCCAGCAGGCCACCGATCATGCCGGGGGCCAATCCAGGACGGTCGGCAATCGAGTAGGCGATGTAACCCGCCAGCAGCGGCACCATCAGCATGAACGCCTGGTCGCCGACGGTTTTCAGCGCGGCGGCCAGGGTGCCTTTTTCTTCAAAGGCATGAATGCCGAACACGAATGACAGGGCGATCAGCAGACCGCCCGCCACCACCATCGGCAGCATGAACGACACGCCGGTGAGCAAGTGTTTGTAGACACCGGTCTTCTCCGGTTTGGCAGCGGCACCACTGGCAGCGGATTCCTGCTTGCCTTCGGCCAGCGCCTTGTTGAGGGTCGCCTCGGATTGCTTGAGCGCGATCCCGGTGCCGCAGCGATAGATTTTCTTGCCGGCAAAGCGCTCGGTGGCGACTTCGATGTCGGCGGCGAGCAGCACCACGTCGGCGTCACGAATCGCCTCGGGACTCAGCGGCGTGCGGGCGCCCACGGAGCCCTGGGTTTCCACCTGCAAGTCATACCCGAGGCGCTTGGCGGTTTGCTGCAACGCTTCGGCAGCCATGAAGGTGTGGGCGACGCCGGTCGGGCACGCGGTGATCGCGACGATACGCGGCGTGCTTTTCGCCGGTGCCGCGTCAGCCACCTGCACCTGGGCCTCCTCGGCCCCGCGACGCAACACCGCGTCCACATCCTGCAACGCCTGGGCCGGCGTGCTGCGGAATACACGTTTGCCGACAAAACGCTGCATGTCCACCGGCGTGCTGCTGACCAGCAATACCCACTCGGCGGCTTCAAGGGTGGCCGCCGACAATTGGCGTTCCGGATGCTGCACGTCGACCACTTCGACGCTGGTGCTCCAGCCCTGGCGTTGCGCGGCGGCATCCAGCAAGCGGGCGCACAGCACACTGGTGACCATGCCGTTCGGGCAGGCAGTAACAATGGCTAACTTCATGACCAACCCTCTTATTGTTCTGTCAGCGGGCGCACGTGGACGCCGCTCTGCAAAGTCTCAAGCTGCGCTTCGTCGGTGATGCCAAAGCCGATCTGCGTGACCGCCATCGCGGCAATGGCGGTGGC
Organism: Pseudomonas sp. P7758; assembly: GCF_013386485.1. Taxonomy (NCBI): domain Bacteria; kingdom Pseudomonadati; phylum Pseudomonadota; class Gammaproteobacteria; order Pseudomonadales; family Pseudomonadaceae; genus Pseudomonas; species Pseudomonas sp. P7758. The sequence goes on from NZ_JACARS010000010.1 coordinate 3,658, forward strand.
GCGGCCCAAGGTCTGCTCCGGCGTATCGCCACTGAGCAAACCGTGAAGCATCCCGGCCAGCAGCGAGTCGCCGGCGCCTACGGTACTGGCCACGGTTACCTTGGGCGGCGTGGCGTGCAGCGCGGTATCCGGGCTGTACCAGCTCACACCCGCGGCACCGTCGGAGACCACCACATGCTCCACACCTTGCCGATGCAGTTGGCGGATGGCATCTGTGGAATGACCAAGGGCATCGGCCAGTTCTTCGGTATTGGGTTTGACCAACCACGGGCCGGCGTTCAATCCGGCGCGCAGCGCTTCGCCGCTGGTGTCCAGGGCGACTTTCAAGCCGAGGTTTTTCAGTTGCTGCAGCAGGCCCTGGAACCACTGAGGGGTGATGCCGCGTGGCAGGCTGCCGGCCACGACGACGGCGTCGTAGCCGGGAGCAATCCGCGCCAGTTGCTCAAGCAGTGCGTGTTGCGCCTGCTCGCTGACCAACGGGCCCGGCGCATTGACATCCGTGACCCGCCCGTCCTGCTCGGCGATCTTGATATTGCTGCGGGTTTCGCCCGGCACGCGAATAAAGGCATCGGTAAAACCGCGACGGGCAATCAGCATCTCGAATGCCTGGGGATTGTCCTCACCAAGAAAGCCGCCCACGGTCACCTGATGACCAAGGTCCGCCAGCACCTGGGCCACGTTCACGCCCTTGCCGGCAGCGTGGGTGATCATCGCTTCGCTGCGATTGACCTCGCCCGGTTCCAGGCGCGCCAGGCGCACCGTCAGGTCCAACGCCGGGTTCAGCGTCAGGCTTAAAATCCTTGCCATTTACACGGCCTCCACAAGCGCACGCACTTCGGCGGGAGAACCCACCGCCAGGGCTTTTTGTGCCAGGCCCTGGGCCTCGCTCAGACTGAATTCACGCACCCGTGCCTTGACCTCGGGAATGCTGCGCGCCGAGACGCTCAGCTCATCCACACCCAGGCCGACCAGCACTGGAACCGCCAGCGGGTCGGCCGCCAATTCGCCGCACACGCCGACCCATTTGCCATGGGCATGGGCCGCGCGCACGGTGATGTCGATCAGTTGCAACACCGCCGGGTGCAGGCCATCCGCCTGGGCCGACAGCGTCGGGTGGCCGCGGTCGATGGCCAGGGTGTACTGGGTCAGGTCGTTGGTGCCGACGCTGAAGAAGTCCACTTCCTTGGCCAGCACCGGCGCCAGCAAGGCGGCCGACGGCACTTCGATCATGATCCCCAGCTGCAGGTCGGCCACCGGGATTTCCAGGCGCAGGCGCTCGGTCATGGCCCGAGCCTGTCGCCACTCGTCAACACTGCCAACCATCGGGAACATGATGCGCAGTGGACGGTTGTCTGCCGAACGCAACAGCGCGCGCAATTGCGCTTCCATGATCTGCGGGCGTTGCAGAGTCAGGCGAATGCCGCGCACGCCGAGGAAGGGGTTTTCTTCCTTGGCGATCGGCCAGTACGGCAGCGGTTTGTCGCCGCCCACATCAAGGGTGCGCACCACCAGCGGCCGACCGCCGAGGCCGTCAAGCACGCGGCGGTATTCGGCTTCCTGGGTGGCTTCGTCGGGCGCTTGTTTGTGGGCCATGAAAATCAGTTCGGTGCGCAACAGGCCGATGCCTTCGGCGCCCTGCTCCACCGCGCCGGCAACCCCGGCGCTTTCGCCGATATTGGCGAACACTTCGACGGCATGGCCATCGCGGGTCAGGGCCGGTTCATGGCGTTGCGCGGCGGCGGCTTGCAGACGTTGTTCGCGGGTGTCGCGTTCGACGGTGGCGCGCTGCAAGGTGGCGGCGTCGGCGTCCACATGCAGGCGACCGCGCTGGCCATCCAGCAACAACGGCGTGCCCGAAGCCAACAGCAATACAGCAGGGCCTGCACCCACCAGCGCGGGAATGCCCAACGCGCGGGCGACGATGGCGCTGTGGGCGGTGGCGCCGCCACGGGCAGTGAGGATGCCGGCGACACGCACCGGGTCCAGGCGCGCCACGTCCGAGGGACCCACTTCGTCCATCACCAGGATGTAGGGTTCGTCCGGCTCCTGGGCGGTTTCGACGCCGCACAGTTGTGCCAGCACGCGGCGGCCAATGTCACGCAGATCGGCAGCGCGCTCGGCGAGCAAGGCGTCCTGCAACGATTCCTGCTGTTTGGCGGCGGCTTCGATCACGCTCATCCACGCGGCCTCGGCGCTTTCGCCCTGCTTGAGGCGCGTCTCGACTTCGTCGGTCAGTTCCGGGTCGTCGAGCATCTCCTGGTGGGTGATGAAGATCTCGCGGATGGCCTTGGATTTGCTGCGCTCGATCAGGCCCTGGATGTCCCGGCGCACGTCGGTCAATGCCGCGTGCAGGCGCTGGCGCTCGATCACCGGCGACTCGCCGCGCAGCGGGTATTCGAAAGGTTGCAGCACCTGGATATGCGCCGGGCCAATCGCAATGCCGGGTGCGGCGGCAATGGCCTGGATCAGGCTGCCGGACACTGGCGCGCTGATGACCGGTTCGATCTCGGCCACGGCTTGTTGGGCGCTGACTGCCGGCAACGGCTCGACTTCTTCGCCGAGGCCGTCTTCCACTGCCGCCAGCAAGGCGGGCAAGGCGTCACCGGCAATGGTTGGCTCAGCGACAAACTCCAATACCTGGCCGCGACGCGCACCGAGGCTGAGCAACTTGCTCAGGCTTTTTACCGATACCGCGCCGACGTCTCCATCGACGATGCGCACACGGATTTCACCGGCAAAACTTTTCGCCAATTGCGCGAGGATCTTCGCCGGGCGCGCATGCAGCCCGTGGGCGTTGGCCAGGGCAATGCGCACGCTTGGCCAGTCGGCTGGCAGTTCACCGCCGAGCACTTCCAGTACGGCCCGGCTGCTGGTGGCGCGGCCGAGTTCCTGGCCACGGCCTTCGATCAGCAAGGCACACAGGCGTTCGAGCAAGGTCTGGTGGGCCTCGCCGAGGCTGGCCAGGCAGAACAGGCCGCTCAAGGGCTGGCCCAGGTAACGCATCGGTTTATCCGGGGTGACAAAAGCCAGGCCCGGGCGCTTCACCGTCTGCTCGCTGTGCAACCACCACAGGCCATCGCCCAGGGGCAGCGCGTCGACTTGTTGCAGCACGGCGGCAAAGCCATTGCTCACGCAATCGGCCTGGCGCAGCAGGCGTGCGCCTCTCCACACCAGTTCTTCGAAATCATCAGCCGACACGCCCAGGCCAATCATCTGTGCGTCCAGCGCCAGCTCCTGCGGCGCACCTTGTAGCAGTTTCAGCAAGGCCTCGGCAGAACTGGCGCGACGCAGGGCCTGGCCCAGGTCGGTCTCGCCGAGGGCACGGGTCAGCAGTTGCAGCAGGCGCAGGTGTTCGTCGGATTTGGCGGCAATGCCGATCGCCAGGTAGACGATCTGGCCATCGCCCCAATCCACGCCGTCGGGAAATTGCAGCAGGCGCACGCCGGTGGCGAACACTTGGTCGCGGGTTTCGGGGGTGCCGTGGGGGATGGCGATACCCTGGCCGAGAAAGGTCGAGCCTTGGGCTTCACGCGCTTGCAAGCCACTGAGGTAACCCTCGGCGACCAGGCCATCGGCCACCAGTTTTTCAGCGAGCAGTTGCAAGGCAGCAGACTTATCCACAGCCGTCTGGCCCATGGATATCTGCTCGTGGGTGAGCTCAAGCATGCCGTTCTCCTAGTTAGTGCGGCGGGCGCACTAGGTATTATTTTGAATAAATCAGTGCAAAAGCGTTCGAATAAAATTGACTGAGTGGTCAGTTGGCAGGACCACACTCGTCGCGATAATCGTAAAAATACGCTTGCTGAAACGTTTAATCTAGAATTTATGGCAGATTACGCGTTAATTTCCCATGATTGAAGAGCCACTCGGCTGTTGAGTTGCGACAATGGTCGCCTGCAGTAATCGGTTACGATTGGACAAAATGTCGGGGCAAGCTCTAAAAAACAAGGAAATCCCGGTTTGAAACTCAGTGATATCGCGCGCATTGCCGGTGTGTCTGTGACCACCGCCAGCTACGTCATCAATGGCAAGGCCGAACAGCAACGGATCAGCAGCGCAACCGTCGAACGGGTGCGCGCCGTGGTTGAAGAACATGGCTTTACGCCCAACCCCCAGGCCGCCGGGCTGCGCAGCCGGCACACCCGTACTTTGGGTTTCATCCTGCCGGACCTGGAAAACCCCAGTTACGCACGCATCGCCAAGCTGCTCGAACAAGGCGCCCGTGCCCGCGGCTATCAATTGCTGATCGCCAGCTCCGACGACGACGCCAACAGTGAGCGGCAACTGCTGCAACTGTTCCGCGCCCGCCGTTGCGATGCGCTGTTTGTCGCCAGCTGCCTGCCGGCCACCGACGACAGCTACCGCGAACTGCAAGCCAAGGGTTTGCCGGTGATCGCCATCGACCGGGTGATGGAGTCTACGCAGTTTTGCTCGGTGGTCAGCGATGATCGCCAGGCCTGCCAGCAATTGACCAGCAGCCTGCTGCACTTGCTGCCCAAGCAGATCGTGTTGATCGGCGCGCGGCCAGAGCTGAGCATCAGCCAGGAACGTACCGCCGGTTTCAAGCAAGCGCTGAAAGACTTCAGCGGCGAAGTGCTGATCGAACAAGGCGAGTCGTTCAGCCGCGACTGTGGCCGACAGCTGATGGAGCAGTTGCTGCAAAGCCTGGGGCATTTGCCTGACGCACTGGTGACTACGTCCTACGTCCTGCTGCAAGGGGTGTTTGACGCGCTGCATGACTTCCCGCTCAAATCCCGGCCACTGCGACTGGGGACGTTTGGCGACACCCAACTGCTGGATTTCCTGCCGCTGCCGGTGAATGCCATGGCCCAGCAGCATCAGTTGATTGCCGACACCGCGCTGCGCCTGGCGCTGGCGGCCATTGAAGAACAGCACTACGAACCCGGCGTGCATGCCATCGGCCGAACGTTCAAGCAGCGGATTCACTCGGAGTAAGCGGTGTGGAGCTGATCGACAGCCACACCCATCTGGATTTTCCGGACTTCGATACGGACCGCCGCGAAGTCCTGAGCCGCAGTCGCCGCCTGGGCGTGCGCAGGATGGTGGTGCTCGGGGTCTATCAGCAGAATTGGCAACGGTTGTGGGACCTGGTGCAAACCGACGCGGATTTATTCGCCGCCTTCGGCCTGCACCCGGTGTATCTCGACGACCATCGCCCCGCCGACCTGACGGAACTGGGCGACTGGCTGACCCGCCTGAACGGCCACCGGCAACTGTGCGCGGTGGGCGAAATCGGCCTGGATTATTTCCTCGAAAAGCTGGACCGCGAACGCCAGCAAAGCCTGTTTGAAGCGCAACTGAAGCTGGCGGTGGATTTCCAACTGCCGGCGCTGCTGCATGTGCGCCGCAGCCACGCTGCCGTGATCGCCACCCTCAAGCGCATTCGGCTACCACGGGGCGGAATCATCCACGCGTTTGCCGGCAGCCAGGAAGAGGCCCGCGAGTACATCAAGCTCGGCTTCAAACTGGGCCTGGGCGGCGCGGCCACGTGGCCGCAAGCCCTGCGCATGCACAAGGTGATCGCCCGGCTGCCGCCGGAAAGCGTGGTGCTGGAAACCGACTCACCGGACATGGCCCCCGTGATGTACCCCGGCCAGCGCAACAGCCCCGAACACCTGCCAGACATCTGTGCCGCCCTGGCGGAGCGCATGGGCATCAGTTCCTCAGCGCTGGCCGAGGCGAGCACCCGCAATGCCTGCGAGCTGTTCAACTGGTAGGCGCCCATCCCCGATGCATGCCTGGCCATGCCTCACACTCGAAAGGCCCCGATCAACTGCTTCAGCTCGATCACTTGCAAGGACAACTGCCGGCTGGCCTCTTCAGTCTGGTGCGCGCCCTGCGCTGCATGTTCACCGGCGCGATTGATCTCGACGATGTTCTGATCGATGTCATGGGCCACGGCAGTCTGCTGTTCGACGGCGGCGGCAATCTGCTGGTTCTGGTCGACGATCATGCCTACCGCGCCGAGGATGTTTTCGAGGGCCTGCTGGACTTTTTCCGACTGCCCCACCGTGCCATTGGCCATCTCGTGGCTGGTGCCCATGGCCTTCACCGCAGCGCCGACACCGCTGTGGAGCTTGGCAATCATCTGCTCGATTTCCTCGGTGGAGTGCTGGGTGCGCCGGGCCAAAGTGCGCACTTCATCGGCCACCACGGCGAAACCGCGTCCTTGCTCACCCGCGCGCGCGGCCTCGATGGCGGCATTCAACGCCAGCAGATTGGTCTGTTCGGCAATGCTCTTGATCACTTCCAGCACGCGACTGATGGATTGGCTGTCGATAGCCAATTGGTTGATGACCCGTACCGATTGATCGATCTCCGAAGCCAACGCCGCGATACTGCCTTGCTGGGACTGCACCAGGCCGCGTCCGCTGACGGTTTCATCGTTGACGCTGTGGGCGCTGCTGACCGCCGCCGCCGCGCTGCGCGCCACTTCCTGGGCAGTGGATGACATCTGGTTCATGGCGGTCGCCACTTGCTCGATCTGGCTGCGTTGGCCGGACACGGCCTGGTTGCTGCTGGCCGAGACTGACTCCACTTGTCCGGCCTGGTGTTCGACCTGGTTGACGGTGTGCCCTACCCGCTCGATCAGGTCATGGATCTTGGCCACGGTAGCGTTGAACACCTGGCCCAAATCCCCCAGTTCGTCGCGGCTGTGGGCGATGAAGGTGACGGTCATGTCACCGGCCGCCACCTTGTCCATCGTCGCCCCCAGGCGGCGCAAGGTGGTGCGGGTGGAGGCGTAGAAACCGGCATACAAATAGAAGATCAGCAAAAACACCGACGCCAGTGCCGCCACCAATCCGATCATGTGCGTGCGGTTTTCCGACAGGCGTTGCTCCAGTTGCTGCTCGAGAAAGGTCAGGGTGGCTTCGTCGAGCTGATAGGTCTTGGCCATCAACGTGCTGACGTCGTCGTAGAAGTCTTGCCATGGAGCGTCGAGGGTTTCGGCCATGACGACCTGCTCTTCGAACAACTCACTGCCTTGCTTGAGGCTGGCCTTGCTCGCGTCCGCCAGGCTCGCCAATGCTGCGTGGGCGGGCTTGCTGGAGCCGAGGGCATCCTGCAGTTTCAGGCCGTATTCCGCCTGGAGCTTTTCCAGTTGCTGCAGCAACTCGTCAAAACGAGTGCTGGACGACGAATTGAGAAAACCCTGGCCCAACGAATAAGCCCCCATGGCCCGGCCTTCGCCCAGGGTCTGGGTGACTTGTGGGGTAACGCTGGTGATCAGTTCACTGAGTTGGCGCAGGTCGCCCTGGGGGTCACGGCTCAAACCCGACTGGCTGGCGATGATCTGGCTGAGCATCTGCGCCTTGTTGAGAAGTTTGCCGATCAGCGCGCTTTTGCTGAGCAGTGAAGTTTCCTGTTGCTGGGCCTTGAAGGCGGCGATCATCTCATCGCGCTTGGCTTCGAAGGCGGCGGCCTGTTCTGGGTCGGCGGACAGGGCGTGGAAGCTTTGCAGGCGCTGCAGCAGGCTGTCTTCGAGGGCGGTGATTTTGTTTTCGATATCACCGGCCTTGCCTGATTGGCCGAGGGTTGCGTTGATCTGTACCTGGTTGTTCAGGGTTTCCAGGTCGCGGCGCAGGGCCAGGCTGCTGCCCAGCAGGTCGAGGCTTTGCAGCTCGATGCGAGTGCCCTGGAATTCACGCCAGGAATCGCGCACCAGGTAGTAGTTGGTGGCCAGCATCGGCAACAGGAACAGCACGCTGATAAGGCTGAACTTCATGCCGAAGGTCAGGCGGTTCATGAACGCGACGGCGGGATAGAGCAAGCTCTTCACAGGTGAACTCCCTTTTCTTTTATTTTTATTGAGGGCGCAGGGCGGCGGCAGATAGCCACTATTTGGCGCTCTGTCTGTATAGCTCAATTCGAAAAGGAGGTTTGTAACTTAAGGTTAACGAGGTAGGAGCGAGCTTGCCCGCTCCTACAGGGGGGGCAAATCAGGGCAGCACGGTCCAGATGGCAAAGCCGGCGTACCACAGCACGGCGGCACGCAGCAGCAACTCCCAGATACGATCAAGGCTGTTGATGCCCTCGGCGCCTACCACCGGTGACGGGATCTCCGCGGCCACCAGGCCCACCTTCTCCACCAGTTGCGCAGCACTGATGTCCCAGCTCAGCAGCTCATGCAGCATCACCCGGCCGACCGCCACAAAGTTGCCGACCAGGGCAAAACTCGCCGCCAGCAAACGTACCGGCAACCAGTCGAAGGCATGGCGCAACTGCCCGGCACGCTCGGCCACCAGCGGGTTCTTGCTGTTCTCGGTCGCCAGCGCCAGCAGACGGTAGGCCAGGGCGGCCACCGGTCCGAGGAGGAAGTACCAGAAAATCACCGCGAAGAAGCTTTGGTAGGCCTGCCACAACAGATGGCCCTGGACCCGCTCCAGCAACTGCTCACCACTGTCGGCACTGATGCTCAAGTCACGTTCGGCCACATGTTCGGCCGCTTGCAGGTCACCCCGGCGCCAGGCATCACGGAACGGGCCCAATCCGGCCAGGAGATCGCCACGGCCCAGGCTGTAGATCACCACCAGCAAGTGCACCGGCAGCGCCAACAGGCCATAGGCCACTGGCTCCAGCACCAGCAACAACAACGCAAGCAAGGCCACCGGCAGCAGCACCAGCAATGTGAGGATCAGCCACGGCTGCTTGCCCAGGTTGGCGCTCGACTCCAGCTTGGCCAGTTCCCGCAACCAACCGCCATCACGTTGTATTCGGTGACGCAGGGCCGAGAACTTCTCGATCCATACCGCCAGCACCAACACCAGAAAACTCATTGTGCGTGTCCTCCATCCTGCAAGGCGCTGCGAAAGCGCGCCCAATCAAATTCGGGTCCGGGGTCGGTCTTGCGTCCCGGGGCGATATCGCTATGGCCACAAATGCGCTGGCGGGTAATGCCCGTGTACGCCGCCAGCAACTGGCGCGTCAGGGCGATCAGGGATTGATACTGGGCATCGGTGAAGGGCAGGTCATCAGTGCCCTCCAGCTCGATCCCCAGGGAAAAGTCGTTACACGTCTCACGCCCCTCGAAGCTCGATACCCCGGCATGCCAGGCCCGGTCCCGGCACGAGACAAACTGCGTCACCGCGCCATCACGCTCAATCAGAAAATGCGCAGAAACCCGTAGGTCGGCAATACCTTCAAAGTAGGGATGTTCCGTGACATCCAGGCGATTCTGGAAAAACTCGTGCACCTTGCCGGTGGCGAATTGCGCCGGTGGCAGGCTGATGTTGTGCACCACCAACAGGGAAATCTCGCCACCGGGGCGCTCGTTGAAGTTGGGCGAGGGGCAATGACGAATGCCCTGGCACCAACCGCTGGCGGGGTCCAACTGCATACTGGTTCCTTGAACGAGGCTGGGGTGACTCAGTATGCCGCGTTCCGCTGTCTGGTTGCGATCACTTGGCGCGATGAAGTTGGCGCAGGTTGCCAATCACCGAAGCCAGGGCGCGGTCGAACAACAGCGCATCATCCAGGGTTCGCACCGCGCCGCGCTTGAACTCCAGGGCCAGTTCAAGCGGATTTTTTTCCAATACCTTGAGGCCGGTTCGATTGACGAAAATACAGGTATTGCCCGGCGCAATAATCGCCGTCAGCTTGCAACGCAGGGTGTTTTCGGCGTCTTCCTGAAATTCCACCCAGCAACCGATCCGCAGTTGCCGAACCTTGAGCAGGTCGGGATCATCTTCCGGCAGGCTCGCCTCGATGGCCGGTGCCGCGGGACTGAGGACGAATGCCTCGCGCACCTCGACTTGCGACAGCGACGGTTGTTCCTCGGCACTGCCCCGGAACGACTGGACATGCAGGGTTTGCAAGCGGGTGAAAAATTCCCGGGTAATGAAGGGATCGAATGCCGCGCCGCTCAACCCATCGCGCAAGGCTTTCAGCAAGCCTGGCAACTGCTCCAGCAGGTGCCGGCCGGCGTCGGTGTCTTCGCTGAGGCCGACACTCCAGATCAACTCGTCCATGGTGCGCAACCCGGCCAGCCATTGTGGCGAGTGCTCACCATGCTTCAGGCACGCCAGCAACAGCACCTGGCTCCAGGCCTGTTGCAGGAACTGCACCACGACCTCGGGCAGTACTTTGCCCAGCAACCGCAGATTGAGGGCTTCGGCTACACGCTGACGAGCGATTTCGGTACGGGCGCGCCCTTCTTCCGCATCGCGGGTACGTTGCTCCAGCAATTCGCTGCGGCGTCGCTCGTCATGGGTAAACGCGGTGAACTCGGTCAGTAACTGGGAAAAGATTGCCGGATCATCCACAAAATCGTTCAGCAACCGCTGCACCACCTGCTCGATGTGCAGGTACAGGCTGTCGCGCTGATAATCGTCGCGCTGGCTCCAGCCCATGGCCGCCGAAGCGATTTCATTGAGCAAGCGTCGCGCCGGGTGATTGGTGCGGCTGAAAAAACTCTTGTCCAGCACCGCCACTTTCAGCATCGGGATCTGCAGGCGGGCGATCAGCGCCTTGAGGGACTCGGGCACCGTACCGTCATTGAGGATGAACTCGAACAGCATGGCGATCAGGTTGATCACATCCTCGTCCGCATCCTCCACCACCCGCGACTTGCCGCTCTTGACGCTGACCCGGGTCAGCAGTTGTTCAAGCTGGTTGCGCAGGTCGAAATCATCCTCGACCTCAGGCTCAGGCACATATTGCTGCAAATGAGAGAGCAGGCGCAGCAGGTCACGGGTGGAGATGGGCTGGGTCTCGGCGCTGGCTTCCAGCGTGGGTGCCACGCTGCCGCGCACTGCCGACAGCAATTCCTGCAACGCCGCGAAAACTTCCTGGCCGCTGTCGTCTGCCGGGTGTCCGGCAATCGGCGGGGTGTCTTCAGGCAACTCGGCCGTGGCGACAGCGCGCCGCGATGGCACGGCCTTGAGTTCGGGCAATACGCCAGTGGCGATCAGCAACTGATTGGCTTCGCCGTACAACAGATCAGCGTCACTGAGCACGTATTTCTCAAACAGCTTGAGAATGATCAGCTTGACCCGGATTTCCACGCCAAGGCTGCGTCCTGCTTGCAGAAAAAACGCGCACAGCATTGCCGGGCCCAGGGGGTTGTCCCGATCATCCAGGCGTTTGTCGAGCAAGGCATTGAGCCGGGCTGTCAATTGCCCAAGGGCGAGCCCGTCACGGCGCAGCACCTTGCCCAGCATGGCCTCGAGCGCGACGGCTTTTTCCAGTTCATCGCCCGAGACCCCGGGCGCCGCGGTGTAGGACACCACCGGAATCAGTTGCAGCTCACCGCGCTCCACGTTGCCAAGATTGGCAAACGCTTCGTAGAGTTGCTCCATGAAGCCACGCTCGAAATTCTTGCGCTTGAGGCGCAGGTCGCGCATGGCTTCAAAGAAAATACCGTGGTCGACGTTACTGCGGGTCTTGTCAGCCATTTCGAACAGGGTGTCGTCGGCGTTATCAAACAGCTCCTGCAGTCCCTGCCTGAGTTGCTGCGCCGCCTTGTCACGGACCTGGAGCAACACCACCGGCAGGCGGGCGAGCGGCGATGGCGTCGCCCGTGCCTTATTGATCGGCACCACCTTCCCGTCATTGTGCATCCTGGCCTCCTGAAACGGCGGTATTCGATTGTGTGAAGGATCGGTGCAGCAACGGCGCAAAGCACGCCGGGGGCACTGCGAAAATCGGGCTATCACCGTGACGTCAAAGCTATGACGCCAATTGCAAGGCGCGAGATTATCTTGCAAATGAGGGTTGTTGCGCCAGCGAACTCTGTGATTGCCGTGTAAATGAACATCGCGCACCGCACCCGTGGTGCCAGTTGCCTTGGGTTCAGGCCCGCCCTGCCCCTATAATCCAGGCACTTTGTTTGTGGAGCCTGTTATGCCCAATCTTCGTCTAGCCGACCTGACCGCCGAAATCGAAGCCAACGTGCGTCGCGCATTGCTGGAAGACATCGGCAGCGGGGATATCACCGCACAACTGATCCCCGCCGAACGCCTGGCCAAGGCCACGATCATCACGCGCGACGCCGCCGTCATCAGCGGCACGGCCTGGGTGGAAGCGGTGTTTCGCCAATTGGACCCACGCGTCGCGGTGCATTGGCAGGTGCGCGACGGCGAACGTGTCAGCCCCAACCAGGCGCTGTTTCACCTCGAAGGCCCGGCCCGCTCGCTGCTCAGTGGCGAGCGTTGCGCGCTGAATTTCCTGCAACTGTTGTCAGGGGTTGCCACCCGCGCCCAATACCTGGCGGACTTTGTCGCGTCCACCCAGGTCAAGCTGCTGGATACTCGCAAGACCCTGCCCGGCCTGCGCCTGGCGCAAAAATATGCAGTGACCTGCGGCGGTTGCCACAACCACCGCATCGGCCTGTATGACGCGTTCCTGATCAAGGAAAACCATATCGCGGCCTGCGGCGGCATTGCCCAGGCGATCAGCGCCGCCCACAAGATCGCCCCGGGCAAGCCGGTGGAAATCGAAGTGGAAAGCCTGGAGGAACTGCGTGAGGCACTGGCGGCGGGCGCCGATATCATCATGCTGGATGAGCTGAGCCTGGATGACATGCGCGAAGCAGTGCGCCTGAACAACGGCAAAGCCAAGCTGGAGGCCAGTGGCGGGATCAACGAAAGCACCCTGCTGCCCATCGCTGAAACCGGCGTGGACTACATCTCCATCGGGGCGATGACCAAGGATGTGAAGGCGGTGGATTTGTCGATGCGGCTTAGTCTCTGAAACGCCCTTGAATGTAAGCGCCTGCTTTTGTGGCGAGGGAGCTTGCTCCCGCTGGAGTGCGCGGCGCTCCCAAGGTTTTTGGGGTCGCTTGGCAACCCAGCGGGAGCAAGCCCCCTCGCCACATCAAACTTGTGTCAGATCGCGAGATTGTTCATCCCGCAATACTCGTTCCAGTCGACACCCAACACCTCGGCCGCTTCCTTGTGCAAAGCCAGGCGAGCCGCCTCGAACGCTTCGGGGGTGGAGGTGTACTTCAGGGTCAGTTCCCATGGCTGCAGGCCCTGGGCCTCGGCCTCATCCTCAAACGCCCATTGGATCTGGTCCCTTTGATCATCGGCGCTCAGGTCCTTGATCTCATCCAGCAGTTCAGGCGATTCCGCGACGTACTTTTTGAGGGCTGCTTCGTGCCGCGCTTCCTGGGTCATTTCTTGTGTGGTCATGTCGTTCTCTTAGATCGAGGAATGGGGATGCATCTGGGTCATCAAGGTCGCGCAGATACAAAAGAACAGGCATGAATACCGGTTCGTCTGGCCTTCAGAACCATTCTGGGATCATCTGAAAACTGTGTTGCCTTTGTGCCCGAGACAGGAATCGAACCTGCGACCTTCGCGTTACGAGTGCGCTGCTCTACCGGCTGAGCTACACGGGCGGTGGGCTAAAGCTAGCACTGCCTTGGACGTCCGGCAACTCACTGCATTTCGAGGGCAATCACGCCTTGCACCCAAAAGCGTGGCTGCAGGTGACCGTTACTCAGGCCCATGTAGTGCTCGCTGCGCTCCTTGAGTCGGGGCACATCACGAATCGCGACGAACACCAGCAAGCCGACGGCCACGACACTCGCTGCCATCCACACCCTGTACAACGCCGGTACCGGGGCGACCGATGGAACGCGCCACACATGCAATCCCATCAGCCAGCCAACCACCAGCGCCAGCCAGAGTTGCGACACCGGCATCACGATTACCCCATCCACCTGTGCCTGGGTCAGTGCACCGATCAGCGAGGCAAACAGGCACAGGCGCAGCAGGTCCACGGGCGCCAAGGACAACGCACGCTTACGCAACACGTCCAAGGTTGACCAACCCGCCCACGCGACCAACGCGATCACGCACAGCGTCGACGGTACGCCCCATTCGCTGGCCCACTGCAGAATCGCCTGGTGAGGGTGAGCGGCAATGTCATTGGCGATGTCGGCAAAATGCATCGGCCCGAAACCCAGCCAGGGCCGCTCGATAATCATGCTCCAGGCCTGCCACCATATAGGCCCACGCCCCGAAAGGCTGGTGGTCAGTCGATCTACGGCACCATTGGAAATTACAATCCCCAAGTACCCTGCCAGCACCGTGAAGACCAACCAATACAACACTAACCCACAGGCCAGTGCCGCCAACTGCCAGCCCAGCCAACGGCGCCCCTGCGGCCCCAGGAACATCAGCACGCAGCCGGCAGTGCCCATACCGAGCCAGGTGCCGCGGGTACCGCCACCGATCGCGATCAGCCACCAGACACACAGCAGGGCGAACACTGCGCCCCGCGCTGGACGAGCGACGTTTGAAACCAGCAAGGGAAGCGCCAGCAGCGGCAGGGTGAAGGTCTGGAACTGACCGTAGAAACGTTTATTGGAGAACCCGGACAACAGCAAATCGGTATTCACGATTGCTTCGCCGCTGGTGAAGGCGAGGACCCCGGCGTGCAGATATTGAATGCTTTTAACCATGCACAGCAGCAATACGAACAGGACCAATACACGATCCAGGGACTCATCCCCATTGCGCCTGGCCCGGCTGAAAGCCACAGCAGTGGCGCAACAACTGATGAGCAGCGCCAGCTCGGTCAACGCCCAGAGTGACTGGTGGGCCAACAGGGCCGAAACCAGCCCCGCGCCCCCGATCAGCGACACCCCGAGCGCTGTCGACCTGTCTACGCATCGCTCTGCCCGTGGCAAGCACAGCCCATACACCACCGCACACAGCCCCACGGATATCTGCACCGCACGTTGCCAGTCATGGCTACTGAACGGCGCGCAGATAGCCAGCATCAGCAGACACATAACCACGACGAGGAATATGTTCCCCCGCTGCTGGACAGACGACGTCATCGGCGACCTCTACTTCCTTGTGATGGGCGTAGAGCGGTTTACACACACGCTCTTCCTTGCTGCGTAAACAGTAGACGACCTGATGATCACGCGCCGCCGGAAGCACAACCTTTAGCGGCGTATTGGTCTTCTGCCGTGGTGGTGCACTTCCAGCCGGTTGTGGCGCTACGGGTCAAGGTGATGATCTTGCCCAGGACCGGCGCGGGTGCGTCGAGGATTTCACAGGCAATCGTGCCAGCACCGGTGGCGATGTCGCCGGTCACGTCAATCCTGCAGTTGGCCGTTGGGCTGGTCCCGCCAATCAACGCCAGGGTCGGTGGCGTCCCCTGGTTCAGCGTGTCTTCAAAGCCCGCCTTCAACGCGGAGACTTCGGCCAGCCCTGCGGTGAACTTGGCCTTGGCCTGGTGCTTGGTGTACATGGGCAGGCCGATGGTGGCCAAAATGCCGATGATTGCCACGACGATCAACAATTCGATCAAGGTAAAACCTTTCTGACGCATCACATTCACTCTCCAGAATAAAACCTTTCGCGAGGCGCATCCTGCACCCCGTCTCGGCAACCGCGCCAGTGTACTCACCCCCGCGCAACCAATGCTGAACAAGACGCACAAACTGACATTTTTTCGCTCACGGCGAGCCTGCCCGAATCCGTCACCTGACTAAGCTATAAATCTTCCACTGTCTGTGTGCGGAACCGTGAAATGAATGATGTTTCAGCGATCTATGCCTGGGAAGGCGTCAACCGCAAAGGGCGCAAGGTATCCGGAGAAACCCGTGGTCACAATCCCGCCCTGATCAAGGCACTGCTGCGCCAGCAAGGTATCAATCCTGGGCGCGTACGCAAGAAATTCGCCAGTTGGCCGAGCCTCTCCCTGCCGGTCAAACCGGCAGAGATCGCCCTATTCACCCGCCAACTGGCGACGCTGCTGAAGGCAGGTATCGCACTTTTACAAGCGCTGGATATCATCGCCGAGGGTTTCGACAACCCGCATATGGGGGCGCTGGTACAAGGCTTGAAGCAGGAGATCGCCGCCGGCAGCAGCCTGGCTGTCGCCTTGCAGAAATACCCACGCTACTTCGATGATCTGTACTGCAACCTGGTTGCGGCGGGTGAACAGGCGGGCGCACTCGAAGCGCTGCTGGAAAGGGTGGCCATTCACCTGGAAAAAAGCGAACAGCTGAAAGCCAGAATCAAGAAGGCCATGACCTATCCCGTGACGGTACTGGCAGTCGCCACCGCTGTCAGCGCAATCCTGCTGATTCACGTGGTGCCGCAGTTTCAGGGGTTGTTTGCCGGCGTCGATGCACAACTGCCGGGCTTTACCCTGGGCGTCATCAGCCTGTCGGAGTTCATGCAGCAAAGCTGGTGGATGCTGATCCTGGCCGCGGGTGCCGGTTTCGCAGGACTGCGCAAAGCCTATCGCTCGTCCACAGGCTTTCGCCACTGGCTCGATGCCAGTTTGTTGAAAGCTCCCGTGGCAGGCACACTGCTGAAAAAATCGGCGGTCGCCCGCTACGCTCGCACGCTCTCGACCACCTTTGCGGCGGGCGTTCCATTGGTACAGGCATTGGATTCCGTGGCCGGCGCCACGGGTAACGGGCAGTTCAAACAGGCAATCAATCGTATGCGGCACGACGTTGCAACCGGAATCCAGCTGAATGAATCCATGGCCATAAGCGGCCTGTTTCCAGGCATGGCGATCCAGATGACGGCTATCGGCGAGGAGTCGGGCACCCTCGATAACATGCTGGAAAAAGTCGCCTGCCACTACGAGGCTGACGTCGATAACCTGGTGGACAACCTTACCAGCCTCATGGAGCCGCTGATCATGGTGGTACTCGGCGGCATCGTCGGGGCATTGGTGCTGGCCATGTACCTGCCGATCTTTCAACTCGGTACAGCCTTTTGAGCACGCCACTGACTGAGATCCTCGTTTATCAGCCGTGGGTGTTTGTGTCAGGCGCGTTGCTGCTGGGCTTGATTGTCGGCAGTTTTATCAACGTGCTGGTATGGCGCCTGCCGAAGATGCTGGAGCGCGAATGGCGAGCCCAGGCCCATGAGGTCCTCGGCCTTCCCGCCGAGCCCATCGCGGCTCCCTATAACCTGATGCGCCCCAACTCCTGTTGCCCACACTGCAGCCACCCGATTCGCCCCTGGGAGAATATTCCGCTGCTCAGTTATGTACTGCTCAAGGGACGTTGCTCAAGTTGCCATCAACCTATTGGCGCGCGTTATCCCATCACCGAACTGGCGTGCGGGTTGATCTCGGCGGTTGCCGCCTGGCATTTCGGTTTTGGCTGGGCAGCCGGAGCGGCGTTGTTGTTGAGTTGGGGCTTGCTGGCGATGAGCCTGATCGATGCAGACCACCAACTGCTGCCGGATGTGCTGGTGCTGCCGTTGCTCTGGCTGGGGTTGATCCTCAACAGCTTTGGCGTTTTTGTTTCATTGC
Source organism: Pseudomonas sp. P7758 (assembly GCF_013386485.1). Classification (NCBI taxonomy): domain Bacteria; kingdom Pseudomonadati; phylum Pseudomonadota; class Gammaproteobacteria; order Pseudomonadales; family Pseudomonadaceae; genus Pseudomonas; species Pseudomonas sp. P7758. The sequence continues at coordinate 20,917 of NZ_JACARS010000010.1, forward strand.
CCGATGCGTTGTGGGGCGCGGTAGCCGGCTACATGAGCCTGTGGTCGGTGTTCTGGTTGTTCAAGCTGATCACCGGCAAGGACGGGATGGGGCACGGGGATTTCAAGCTGCTGGCCATGCTCGGGGCCTGGGGCGGCTGGCAGATCCTGCCGATGACGCTGTTGCTGTCTTCCCTGGTGGGTGTGATGGGAGGCCTGATTCTATTGCGCCTGCGCAAAGCCCAGGCATCCACTCCAATGCCTTTTGGTCCGTATCTGGCAATTGCCGGCTGGATTGCATTGCTCTGGGGTGGTCAAATAACCGACTTCTATTTGCAGTCTGTCGGTTTCAGATGACCACTTCTGTCGCAACACCCTGGATTCTTGGCCTCACTGGCGGCATCGGCAGTGGCAAAAGCGCCGCCGCCGAACACTTCGTCCGGCTTGGCGTGGACTTGATTGACGCCGACCACGCCGCGCGCTGGGTAGTCGAACCCGGGCGCCCTGCCCTGGCGCAGATTGCCGGGCATTTCGGTGCGGGTGTGCTGCAGCCTGACGGGCAACTGGACCGCGGCGCGTTGCGCAAGCTGATCTTCGAAGTGCCCGACGAGCGCCGCTGGCTGGAGGCGTTGCTGCACCCGCTGATCGCCGAGGAGATTCGCAGCCACCTGGCGCGTGCACAATCGCCTTACGCGATCCTGGTGTCACCACTGCTGATCGAGTCCGGCCAGTACACCATGACCCAGCGGGTGCTGGTGATCGACGTGCCGCAATCGTTGCAGATACAGCGTACCCTGCAACGCGATGGCATCAGCGAAGCGCAGGTGCAGGCGATTCTCAAGGCCCAGGCCACCCGTGAAGACCGCCTGCGCCATGCCGATGACGTGCTGGTCAATGACCAGGACCTGGCCCGGCTGCACGCCGAGGTCGAGCGACTGCACCACTTTTACCTTACTTTGCGTGGAGGCCGATCATGAGCCAACCCTTGAACGTCGAATGCCCAACCTGCGGCGCACCTGTGGAATGGAAAGCAGAAAACGTCAACCGTCCCTTCTGTTCGGACCGTTGCAAACTGATCGACCTGGGCGCCTGGGCGTCCGAGGAACACAAGATCCCGGTCAGCCCGGACGCCGAGGACGACCTGTTCTCCGAAGACTTTCAGCCCAAACACTAAGGCCGCATAAAGCCATAGTCCTGCTGGTCGTCGAGATTCTCTGCAAGGTACTGCAGCTCGTCGGCCAGGTCTTCAAAACTGCGCACGCCCTTGCTCTGCTGCACCACCGCACTGAGCATGGCGCGCAGGGTCAAGCCCGGGTCAAAGCCGATTTCCTGCGCCGCGTCCTGGCTTCTGCGTAACTCCTGCCGTGCCCACTCGTACACACTCATGATTCCGTGCTCCTGGAAATTTTGCAGAGCATGCGACCACTTGCGCGTGCGGCATTTGACCTGGATCAAGGCCGCGGATCGTCATCCTTCCAGGGCGCCGAGAGGTAGCGAGTGCGGTTGAATGTCTCCAGCCACTCGGGGCAGAACACCACCAGGGCGCTGATCACCATGCCGTTGATAAAGGCCTCGGGGAAAATGATCAGCCACAAGTAGCCGACAAAATCCTCGATCCATTCCGGCATCGCAAAACGGCCATCGAACCACAGCAAGCCCAGGCCTGCCAGCAGGCACAACAAGGCCGACAGTGCGGCGGCGAAAAAGCCCGAACAGAAGATATACACAAAGGGATTGCGTGGCTTCGCCCGCTCCACCAGCAGCGCACAGCCTTCGGTGACCAGCACCGGCAACAGGATCAGCAGCATGCCGTTGATCCCCACGGCGGCAAGGTCCTGGCGGCCGAGCAACACCAGGCCGAGCTGCGCGGCAAAGCCTCCGACAATCGCCAGGGGCCAATCGAGCAACAAGGTCACGGCGGTCATGCCGATGAAGTGATAGGACACCCCGGTGTCGAAATCCCGGCGCACCAACCACAACATGAACAGTGCGAATACGGTGCCGAACAGCAAGTGCTGGCGTCGGCGGTCGGCAAACAGCTCGACCCACGGCGAACGCAGGAGCGCCCACATCACCACCGGCGCATACAGCAGCCAGCCGATGCTGAGGGTTTCCGGCGCCAACACCGCTGCGCTGATCACGGCTGCACCTGCTCCAGGGCCTGGCGCAGTTCAGCGGCGGAATCGTATTCGTGCTGCGCCACCAGCGTTCCGTGATCCAGTTGCAGCCACAGCACTTTATCCACAGGTGCGGGATAGCGCGGGCTTACACGGGCATCGCGGTCGAGCATGACGCGATAGTTGTAGGCCTGCATCGCCGGCACCGCGAACATCTTCGCGATCAGCCGGGGCATGCGCTGGATATCGGCGAGAAACACCGCATGCCGAGCCTCCAGGTAACCCTTGGGCTGGCCTTGCAGCGCCGCATCGACGATCTTGGCGGCGTCCATGCTGCGCGCTACGAGCAAGGTTTGCGCCTGGTCATCCAGGGTGTAGGCCTGGTCGAACTGATCAAGCAACGTCCAGGGTGCAACGCGCTCACCCACTTCGACGGCTTGGGCCCACACGGGCAAAAGACTCAAGAACAGCACCACAAAACACTTCACTGCATACTCCTCATGCCACGGGAAACTGTCGAGTGGCCAGTCTACACCGACCTTTTGACGCGGGACTTCCTGCGGTCATCATTTGGACGCTAAGCTGGTGACATGGATGACTCAGATTATTTGCGCCTGCTCACCGTAGCGGCCGAACAAGCCAATGCTTTCCTGTCCAATGCCCGCAAATGGGAGCGTGAGCGTTGGGTCTGCCAGCGCCTGTTGCAAGGCTTGAACGTGCCCTATCGCGCCGAAGAATTCCACGCCGCCGGGCAAGAGCCGCCGGACGTGCTGTTTCGCGACGCCAGTTTCGAAGTGTTTTTCGTACTCGATGAAGGCCGGCGCCTGAACGATGAATGGCGTGACGAACTGCTGCGGCGGCGCAGCGCGTTTTCCCTGAGCCAACTGGTTCGGCGAGAAGCCAAGCCCCGGCGCATTCCCGCCCACGAATTCCTGTTGCGCCTGGCGCCCACCCTGCGCAAGAAGGCCCACAACTATAAAGAGCGCGGGATGGACCTGGGGGAGCTGGACCTCATCGCCTTCGCCAGCCTCAAGCGCGAAGTACTGGACCTCAACAGTCACTTCCCTCCTCCCACCGAGTACCTGCGCCAGGGCTGGCGCTCGCTGTCCCTCGTGGGGCCGACCTTCGCCCGCGTACTGTTCGCGCACCCGGACGCACCGGACTTCTTGCGCAACAATCTGGGGCGCAGCATAGTGTTCGATGTGGGCATCAGCCTGTGATCGGGTTGGCGACTATGCTTCAGGCAATGCCGCCAATCACCCGACTGTAACGTGGCGCCCTTCAGCAACGTCTACCTGACGAGGCCTTTATGACCAGCCGCCTGAACCCCGACGACCAACAGCATGTCGAAGAGTACCTGCAACTGTCCCAGAACCAAGTCGAGCGCAAGCCTTTCCGGCCCTGGCTGCTCCTTGCGGTGGTGCTGGTTGCAGTGATCGGCCTGGGTTTGCTGAGCCGCCTTTTGAGTTACCTGACGCTATGAGCTGCCTGGCGCTCGCTCGGGTAACTGCACCGATTTCCTTTAGCCTTGCGAGATATCCCCATGACCCATCGTATTATTATCGTCGGCGGCGGCGCCGGCGGCCTGGAGTTGGCTACCCGCCTGGGTAAGACTCTGGGCAAGCGCGGCATCGCCAGCGTCACCCTGGTGGATGCCAACCTCACCCACATCTGGAAACCCTTGCTCCACGAGGTGGCGGCCGGCTCGCTGAACTCTTCGGAAGACGAACTCAATTATGTTGCCCAAGCAAAATGGAACCACTTCGAGTTCCAGCTGGGGCGCATGAGCGGGCTTGATCGCGAGCAGAAAAAAATCCAGCTGGCCGCCACCCTCGACGAAGAAGGCCGGGAACTGGTGCCCGCGCGCGTACTGGGCTACGACAGCCTGGTGATCGCCGTCGGCAGCACTACCAATGACTTCGGCACCGAAGGCGCGGCGCAACACTGCCTGTTCCTCGACACCCGCAAGCAGGCTGAGCGTTTCCACCAGCAATTGCTCAATCACTATCTGCGCGCCCATGCCGGGCAGACGGACGTGGTAGAGCAGATCAGCGTCGCCATTGTCGGCGCCGGTGCCACCGGCGTCGAGCTGGCCGCCGAGCTGCATAACGCCGCACATGAACTGGCCGCCTATGGCCTGGACAAGATCAAGCCGGAAAACATGCACATCACCCTGATCGAAGCCGGCCCACGGGTGCTGCCTGCCCTGCCGGAGCGGATCGGCGGGCCTGTGCACAAAACCCTGGAGAAACTCGGGGTGACCGTCCTGACCAACTCCGCCGTGAGTGAGGTGACGGCCGACGCCCTGATCACCAGCAGCGGCCAGGTAATCCCGGCCAGCCTCAAGGTCTGGGCCGCCGGGATTCGCGCGCCGGGTTTCCTCAAGGACATCGACGGCCTGGAAACCAACCGTATCAACCAACTGCAGGTGCTGCCGACCCTGCAAACCACTCGCGACGAAAATATCTTCGCCTTCGGTGATTGCGCCGCTTGCCCGCAACCCGGCACCGATCGCAATGTGCCGCCACGGGCCCAGGCAGCTCACCAGCAGGCATCGTTGCTGGCCAAGTCGCTGAAACTGCGAATCGAGGGCAAGGACCTGCCGTCGTACAAGTACACCGACTACGGCTCGCTGATCTCGCTGTCGCGCTTCTCGGCGGTGGGTAACTTGATGGGCAACCTGACGGGCAGCGTGATGCTGGAAGGCTGGCTGGCGCGGATGTTCTATGTGTCGCTGTATCGCATGCACCAGATGGCGCTGTATGGCTTCTTCCGCACGGCGATGCTGATGCTGGGGAGCAAGATCGGGCGAGGGACCGAGCCGCGCCTGAAACTGCACTGACAGCACGTTCCGGAATAGGACTCGGTGAGTGTGGGAGCGGGCTTGCTCGCGAAAGCGGTGGTTCAGTGCCAGATGCACTGACTGACACACCTCCTTCGCGAGCAAGCCCGCTCCCACATTTGTTTTGTGGTGCGGACAGGATTCCGCGCACAAAAAAAATCCCCGTATCTTTCGATACGAGGATTTTTAATATGGTCGGGGTAAGGGGATTCGAACTCCTGACATCCTGCTCCCAAAGCAGGCGCGCTACCGGACTGCGCTATACCCCGGTAAAAAAAAGGCGACCTCTCAGTCGCCTTCTTCGATCAGCGCTTTTGGCCTCTGATCTTAAGATTCGATTCCAGCGTTAACTGGTCTCAAAAATGGTGGGTCGTGTGGGATTCGAACCTACGACCAATTGGTTAAAAGCCAACTGCTCTACCAACTGAGCTAACGACCCAAATATGGTCGGGGTAAGGGGATTCGAACTCCTGACATCCTGCTCCCAAAGCAGGCGCGCTACCGGACTGCGCTATACCCCGGTTTTGAAATTGGCTCCGTGACCAGGACTCGAACCTGGGACCCAATGATTAACAGTCATTTGCTCTACCGACTGAGCTATCACGGAACTACATATTTCAAAGTGTTACGTTGTTGCATGTTACCTTCTCTTCGACGCTTCCGTATCGCTACGTTAGTGTCTCTGAGGCGCGCTATTCTACAATCTTAAAAACCCCTGTCAACCCTTTAAATTGCTTTTAAGACAATGATTTGCGCTTCTTTCTGATTTCTCCTTGGGGAGAAGAAACCGTTGGGCTGACGTTGCTGCGGGGCGCACTTTACAAGCCTTTGCCTTACAGTTCAACGCCCTATCGAAAAAAAAGGCCCCGCAATGCGGGGCCTCTTCTTATAGCAGTACCGCTTGGGCTTAGTGGAAGACGATTTCGTCGTTCTCCACCGTCGCCTCGACGCTGGTGCCCGGCATAAAGCTGCCCGACAGGATCAGCTGCGCCAACGGGTTCTCGATCCAGCGCTGGATCGCACGTTTCAACGGCCGTGCGCCATAAACCGGGTCGTAACCAACCGCGATCAGCTTGTCCAACGCCTCGCGGCTCAGCACCAGGGACAACTCGCGCTCCGCCAGACGGCTGCGCAGGCGGCCCAACTGGATCTCGGTAATGCCCGCGATCTGATCCCGCGCCAGAGGCTCGAAGATCACCACTTCATCGACCCGGTTGATGAACTCCGGCCGGAAGTGGCTGGTCAGCGCGTCCATTACCGCTGCACGCTGGGCTTCACGGTCACCCACCAGCTCCTGAATCTGTACCGAGCCCAGGTTGGAGGTCATCACGATCACCGTATTGCGGAAGTCCACGGTACGCCCGTGACTGTCCGTCAGGCGGCCATCTTCCAGCACTTGCAGCAACACGTTGAACACATCCGGGTGGGCCTTCTCGACCTCGTCCAGGAGGATCACCGAGTAAGGCTTGCGCCGTACCGCTTCGGTCAGGTAACCGCCTTCCTCGTACCCTACATAGCCTGGTGGCGCCCCGATCAGGCGAGCCACGGAATGTTTCTCCATGAACTCGGACATATCGATCCGCACCATCGCCTCTTCGGTATCAAAGAGGAATTCGGCCAGGGCCTTGCACAGCTCGGTCTTGCCCACGCCGGTCGGGCCGAGGAACATGAACGAGCCGCTCGGACGGTTCGGATCGGACAACCCGGCCCGCGAACGCCGCACCGCGTTGGACACCGCGACCACCGCCTCTTCCTGGCCGATGACGCGCTGGTGCAACAGGCTTTCCATCTTCAGCAGCTTGTCGCGCTCGCCTTCGAGCATTTTCGACACCGGGATACCGGTCCACTTCGAGACGACTTCGGCGATTTCTTCCTCGGTCACCTTACTGCGCAGCAGCTGGTTCTCGGGCTTGCCGTGCTGGTCGACCATCTGCAGGCTACGCTCCAGGTCCGGGATCACCCCGTACTGCAACTCGGCCATACGGTTCAGGTCGCCTTTACGGCGGGCTGCTTCCAGTTCCTGACGGGACTGCTCGATCTTTTGCTGGATCTGCGCAGAACCCTGCACTTCGGCTTTTTCCGAGGTCCAGATTTCTTCGAGGTCCGAATACTCACGCTCGAGGCGAACAATTTCTTCCTGGAGTTTTTCCAGGCGTTTCTTCGCCGGCTCGTCTTCTTCTTTCTTCAGGGCCTGGGATTCAACTTTCAGCTGAATCAGGCGCCGATCCAGACGGTCCAGCACTTCGGGCTTCGAATCGATTTCCATCCGAATGCGGCTGGCCGCTTCGTCGATCAAGTCGATGGCCTTGTCCGGCAACTGCCGATCAGTGATGTAGCGATGGCTCAGTTTCGCCGCCGCGATGATCGCACCGTCGGTGATCGCGACTTTATGGTGGACCTCATACCGCTCTTTCAAGCCACGCAGGATCGCGATGGTGTCTTCTTCGCTCGGTTCTTCCACCAATACTTTCTGGAAGCGACGCTCAAGGGCCGCGTCCTTCTCGATGTACTGACGGTATTCGTTCAACGTGGTCGCACCCACGCAATGCAACTCGCCCCGCGCCAGTGCCGGCTTGAGCATGTTGCCCGCGTCCATCGAGCCTTCGCCTTTACCGGCGCCGACCATCGTGTGCAGTTCGTCGATAAACAGAATGATCTGCCCTTCCTGCTTCGACAGTTCGTTCAGCAGGGATTTGAGGCGCTCTTCGAACTCGCCACGGAACTTGGCGCCGGCAATCAGCGACCCCATGTCCAGGGACAGCAGGCGCTTGCCTTTAAGGCCGTCCGGCACTTCACCATTGATGATGCGCTGGGCCAGGCCTTCGGCAATCGCGGTTTTACCCACGCCAGGTTCACCGATCAGCACCGGGTTGTTCTTGGTGCGACGCTGCAGGACCTGGATGGTGCGACGAATTTCGTCGTCACGACCGATCACCGGGTCAAGCTTGCCTTCTTCGGCGCGCTTGGTCAGGTCGACGGTGTATTTGTCCAGGGCCTGGCGGGACTCCTCGTGGTTAGGGTCATTTACCGCCTCGCCGCCGCGCAGGTTGTTGATGGCGTTTTCCAGGGCTTTTTTGCTCACGCCCTGGCCCAGCAACAATTTGCCAAGTTTGCTGTTGTCGTCCATCGCGGCGAGCAGCACCACTTCACTGGAGATGAACTGGTCACCCTTTTGCTGCGCCAGTCGATCCGCCTGGTTAAGCAGACGCGCCAGATCCTGGGACATGTTCACGTCGCCAGTCGGGTTTTGGATTTTCGGCAGTTGGTCGAGCTCTTTGCTCAACTCCTTGCGCAGGCTGTTGACGTCGAAGCCCACCTGCATCAGCAAGGGTTTGATGGAACCGCCTTGCTGCTCCAGGAGCGCTTGCATCAAGTGCGCAGGCTCGATGGCCGGATGATCCAGGCCAACCGCCAGAGATTGGGCATCGGATAAAGCCAACTGCAATTTGCTGGTTAAACGATCAATACGCATTAGTCACCTTCCTTTTGAGCAGGCCGGAGCTATGAACAAACACATCCTGAATGAAGAAACCTGCCAGATACCCTTATAGATGGGGTGGATTCTGGAAGATTCAAGCGGGCGACCGCTGACTTGCGTCAGGATTGACCCAAGTCAAAGGAGTCTAGTGTTCAAGCCAGACAAGGGAGGCAAACCGACCGGTGCGCGGGCTGCGACGGTAGGAGTAGAAGCGGGGATCCGTCACGGTGCACAAGCCGCCACCGTACACGGCAGTGACGCCGCGGGCGGCAAGCCGCAGGCGGGCCAGCTGATAAATGTCGGCCATGAACTTGCCCGGGTTCTGACTGGGCACGAACCCCTCAATCGTTTCCGGAAGTTGCTGCATAAAGGCTTCACGCACTTCCGGGCCGACTTCAAAGGCTTGCGGACCGATGGCCGGCCCCAGCCACACCAGTACGTCGGCAGGCTCGGTATCCAGGCTTTCAACGGTCGCTTCCAATACGCCAGCGGCCAGGCCACGCCAGCCGGCATGGGCTGCCGCGACGCGGGTACCGGCGCGATTGCAAAACAAGGCAGGCAGGCAATCAGCCGTCATCGAAGTGCAGGCGATGCCCGGAGTGCTGGTCCAACTGCCATCGGATTCGGCAGTCCGACCGGGGTCCGCCTCGACGACAACCACACCGTGAACCTGGCGCAACCAGGCGGGCTGGATATTGAAGGCAGCGCAGAGACGACGGCGATTTTCGAGCACGGCTTCGAGGCTGTCCTCGACATGATCGCCGAGATTTAGGCTGTCGAACGGCGCCACGCTGACGCCGCCCGCACGGGTGGTAACGCAGGCTTTCACCCCGGCCGGCGCGGGCCAGTCAGGAATCAGCCAGTCACTCATCCGATAAACGCCTCGCGATCCTGCTTGAGCAGCGACAACAACCAGACAAAATCGTCTGGGAGTGGCGATTCCCAGCTCATCCGCTTACCGCTCGTCGGATGATCCAGCTCCAGGAAGCGTGCATGCAGCGCCTGGCGCGGGAAGGTTTTCAGCGAATCAACCATGGTTGCACTGGCCGCCGGCGGAATGCGGAAGCGCCCACCGTAGGCCGGATCTCCGACCAACGGGAAGTTGATGTGCGCCATGTGCACCCGAATCTGGTGGGTACGACCGGTTTCCAGCTTTACCCGCACGTGAGTGTGGGAGCGGAAACGCTCAAGCACGCGGTAGTGGCTGACGGCTTGCTTGCCGCCTTCCATCACCGCCATGCGCTGGCGCTGCTGGCCGTGGCGGCCGATCGGGGCATTGATTTTGCCACCGGCGGTTACCACGCCGATCACGATGCATTCGTAGATCCGGCTGACGCTGCGGCTCTGCAGTTGTGTGACCAGCTGCGTCTGCGCCTGAATGGTCTTGGCTACCACCATGAGGCCGGTGGTGTCCTTGTCCAGGCGGTGCACGATGCCGCAGCGCGGGACATTGATGATGTCCGGCACGTGGTGCAACAAGGCATTGAGCAGCGTGCCATCAGCGTGCCCGGCGGCCGGGTGAACCACCAGGCCGGCAGGTTTGTTGATCACCAGGATGTCGTCGTCTTCGTAGACGATGTCCAGTTCAATGTCCTGGGCGATCCATTCTCCCTGGGCTTCCTGCTCGGCAGTCAGCTCAAGAATCGCACCACCATGGACTATGTCTCGCGGGCGGATAACCGCTCCATCCACAGTCAGGCGGCCGTCTTTGATCCAGGCGGAAAGGCGCGAGCGCGAGTGCTCAGCGAATAATTGTGCGGCGACTTGATCGAGGCGTTGGCCGCCCAATTCGGACGGCACCTCTGCGCGAAGTTCAATTTTATCGGACATGCTCAGACTAGGCGTGGCACAGCCTTTGGTTTCGGCTGCGCGCTTGTGGTTAAATACGGCGTCTTTTGCCCCGAGGCTTTCCAAGGGGCGCTCATCATAACAGGACGGCCCCGCCCAAGACAGCGGCCGTCATAGGGACGCAAGCCGCCATGCAAGTGAAACACCTGCTGCTGATCGCCATCCTCGCCATGACTGCTGCTTGCTCGTCAACAAAGGAAGTCGTCGACGAAAACCTGAGCGAGGTCGAGCTGTACCAACAAGCTCAGACCGACCTGAACAACCACAGCTACACCAGCGCCACGGCAAAACTGAAGGCACTGGAGTCGCGGTATCCGTTCGGGCGTTACGCCGACCAGGCCCAGCTCGAGCTGATTTACGCCAACTACAAGAACGCCGAGCCGGAAGCTGCCAAGTCCGCCGCCGAGCGTTTTATCCGCCTGCACCCGCAGCATCCGAACGTGGACTACGCCTACTACCTCAAGGGCCTGACCTCGTTTGACCAGGACGTTGGCCTGCTGGCGCGCTTCCTGCCGCTGGACATGACCAAGCGTGACCCGGGCGCTGCCCGCGACTCCTACAACGAGTTCGCCCAGTTGACCAGCCGCTACCCGAACAGCCGCTACGCGCCGGACGCCAAGCAGCGCATGATCTATCTGCGCAACCTGCTGGCTTCCTACGAGATCCACGTAGCCGACTACTACCTGACCCGCCAGGCGTATGTCGCTGCCGCCAACCGTGGCCGTTACGTAGTGGAAAACTTCCAGGAAACCCCATCGGTGGGTGACGGCCTGGCCGTGATGACCGAGGCTTACCAGCGCCTGCACCTGGACGCCCTGGCGGCCACCAGCCTGGAAACCCTGAAGCTCAACTACCCGGACCACCCAAGCCTGAAGGACGGCCAGTTCGTACCGCAGGTTGCCGAAGCCGACAACCGCTCGTGGTTGAGCAAGTACACCCTGGGCCTGATCGAGTCCCGTCCACCGCTGCCGCCGGGCGAAACCCGCGCCAACCAGGACATCATCAAGCAATACCAGGACGCCAAGGATTCGATTCCATCGGACCTCAAGCCGCGTGACGAAAACGGCGACATCATCGAAGAGCAAGGGCCTCAAGCCCTGGGCAATAACGAAGATCGCTCGTGGTTCAGCTACATGACTTTCGGTATCTTTGACTGATTGTTCGCCGCGATGCAAAAAGGGAGCTCTTCGGAGCTCCCTTTTTTATTGCGCTGCATAATTGCGCTGTGCGCCCATCACGTCCTTGGCTAAACTGCGGGATTCCTTGTCGAGAAGCTGCCTACCATGGTTCGTCTACTGTTCTGGATCGCCGTTATTGCTGCCGCGGTATGGTTTTGGCGCAAATTCAAAAGTCCGGCCGCCAAACAGCAGCGGCCCAGCGAACAGGGCCCGATCCAGATGGTTCGTTGCGCCCACTGTGGCCTTCACCTGCCACAGGATCGAGCCTTGAGCCTGCGCCAGGAATGGTATTGCACCCAGGCGCATCTGGAGCAAGGGCCGAAACCTATCCAGCGTTGATTCGGCCTGCCGGCGCATACGGGGCCGGATCAATGATCGGCTCATGTCCCAGCAACAAATCGGCAAACAGTTGGCAGGACGCCGGCGCCAGCACCAGGCCGTTGCGGTAATGCCCGCAGTTGAGCCACAGCCCGTCGAAACCTGGCACCTTGCCAATATACGGAATGCCCTCCGGCGAGCCGGGCCGCAAACCGGCCCAATGCCCCACCACTTCGGCATCGGCCAGGGCCGGAATCAACTCGACGGCAGAGGCTTTCAGGCTTTCCAGTGCAGAGTCGGTGGGCGTCTTGTCGAATCCCTCGTGCTCCAGCGTGCTACCAATCAGAATGTGCCCATCCCGCCGGGGAATCGCATAACGCCCCTTGGCCAGGACCATGCACGACAAGAAGTCCGACGCACACTTGTACAAGATCATCTGCCCCTTGACCGGCTCCACGGGCAACTCAAGCCCCAGGCGGCCCAGCAACTCACCGCTCCAGGCGCCGGCGGCCAGCACTACCTGATCGCCATGGATCGGCCCGAGCGCCGTATTCACCCCAACAACCTTGCCGCCCTGCTGAATAAACCCATCAACCGCACACTGCTCGTGAATCGTCACGCCCGGCAGGGCCAACAAGGCCGCCTTGAGGGATTTGACCAACCGCGGATTACGCACATTGGCCACATCCGCCATATAGATCGCCTGGGAAAACCCGGCACCCAGCACCGGCACAGCGTCATGGGCAGCTGAAACATCCACCTTGCTCAGCGGGCGCCCTTCGCGGGCTGCCCAGGCAAGCGCCTCGGTTTCATCATCCAGGTCCAGCCAATACAGGCCGGTGGTGTGAACTTCCGGGTCAATGCCAGTAGCCGCGAACAGACGCTCTGCCAGTTGCGGGTAAAAATCCTGGGACCAGTGCGCCAGGGCCGTCACGGCCGGGCTGTAGCGCCACGGGTAGAGCGGGGAGACAATGCCGCCGCCGGCCCAGGAAGACTCCTGACCGACCGCCGAACGATCCAGCAACACAACCGCTTGCCCTTGGGTCGCCAGGTTGAACGCCGTCAACAACCCGATTACCCCACCACCCACAACCACTACTTGCTGTTGCTTAGCCATTGTTCGATCCAGCCGATAAAAAGAAAAAGGCACGCCCGGCGCCCAATCGTCCAGCTTCCTCATCATTGCCCCCAGCACGCCTTGCGCGTCATATCAGGCGCGGCTCCCGGATTGCTTCGCGCACCGGTACTGCTCAGGCTGAAGGCGGCACAGGGATCGCCCGCCATCACCGAGTCAATTGCCGGCGTGGCAAGCAGAACGAAATCCTGAGGGTTCAATGCAGGGGTGATTCTATAGCGATCATTGCCGGCGATGACGCCAGTCGCATCAATAAAAGTGCCGTTCCTCGCGTAATAACGCTCAAGGTACTGTGCCTGCTCACTCAGCAACCCGGCAATTTCCGCGCGATAGACCTTTTTCATATGGCTGAGATACCCGGGATAGGCGACGCCCGCCAGGAGTCCGACGATCGCCACGGCGATCAGTAATTCGATCAGGGTGAAGCCTGTGCAATCCTTGCCCATCGTGCTGCTCACCTATTGAAGTTGTCGCCACATGATTCGTCGAAAACGCTCGCCGGGCCCGCTGCCCACACGGGCATACACAGACTCCAGGACGGAGCGTGAGTGCCCACTGACGCCCACTGATGTCACGCGATAGACGGTGGCCTGGGCCTCTGCCGGGAGTTGAGCCAAACCCGTTCCCGGCCCCAGGTTTTGAATACCGTAGACGCCATCTTTCATCCCTATCCAGGTCACAGTCGATACGGGATTCGTCCCCGGCCCCACTACCGAAACCGATTCGGCAGGTGGCGCGCACGCAGCCATCGAGTGGCAAGGGCGCAGGGCGAAACCTGACGCCTGCACCAAAGACTCGCCAAGCCTGAGGCCGCTTTCGGCCTGCTGAAACGACTGGTTGCGCTGCCGAAGGCTGCCGGTAATTTTTTCTTGCGAGATTGCTCCCTGCATCGAAGACAATCCGAGGAGTGCCAACAGCAGCAGGAATACCAGGCTGATCAGCAAAACCATGCCTGCCTGCCTCGAACGGGAGAGGTAATAACCCATGGGCACGCTACTCCAGGCGATTACGTAGTGCCGCGACCACGCTGTAGGCCTGGTCTTTCACCAACCCATTTGGATCCTGAAGTGTCAGCAGAATCCGCACGCTGCGGATGAGCGACTCATCGCCGGGGTTGGGGTCATATCGGCTGACAACCGTTGAGCCAGGCTTGTCGGCCACGCCGAAACTGATATCGAATGCCCCCACGTTATCCACCAGCACCGCTTTGCTCGGGGCCGCCAGCGTGCTGAACTTCAGCTGCCCGCCCTCAAAGGTGTAGGTCAGCTTGCGCAGTGGGAAGTGGATTTGCCCGGGCGTCGCTGCCGGCGGGCTTCCAACATAGGCGTGGGCAGAGCCGGTGCAATCGGAAAGCACCGTCCAGTCCGGCTTGCTGCCACCCTCCCCGACGTCGGCGGTCACCAGCGTCAGGGACCGGGAACTGCCGGTGGTACTCCATCCAATGGGACGATCAAAACCTGCGGGAGCGTTGCTGATTGATGCAGCGGACAAGCAGCCAAACATGCCCGCCTGGCGTATTTCCTGAATCAGCTTGCCAAGGGCGAACCGTGCATCATCCTGCAACAGCGAAGCCGCACTCTGGCTGGCATAAGTGGTTCGGGAGCTGAGTGCAATCTGGGTCACCCCCAGGATCAACATCAGGCCGAGGGCCAATGCCAGCAGCATCTCTACCAAGCTGAAACCGCACACTGGACCTCTCATGGCAACACCCTCGGGTCGACTGCAATCCGGCTGGTCAGGGTGAATGTTTCCCGGGTGCCTTGAGCCTTCGCTCCACGGGAGTCGTCCCAACTGATGCTGATGGTCACTTCTCGCTGATTGACCGCAACCGACCCCTTGGCGCTTTCCCCGGCGAACCCGGCGATATTCGCTTCAAAGTCGTGCAGGTCCAGATCACGCACACTCGCGACCGAGGTGCTGGAGGGCGCGCGTTCACCCTGGCCCCAGGAGTAATCAGCACCCGAATTGGCGCGGATCCGGTCGAGCATGTCGTAGGCAATGAAACTGGCCTGACTGGTCATCCTGGAACTGTCGGTATATTTCAATGCATTGAGCTGAATGACTGCCGCCCCTAGCAGGCCGACAGCGAGGATCAGCACAGATACCAGGACCTCGATCAGCGTCATTCCGGCCTGGGTCGGTTGCGGGTGGGGCGTTACGGGAAAAGCGTTCATTACCATCGCCATCCATGTCGAAGGTCATCAGAAAGCAGCGCAAACCTGCTGTGCGACGCAAGACTAGCGCCGGTATTGCCTGGGCGCTGCCCCCCGGAACAAAGCGAAATACTTTGGACAGAATGGCCACCATTCGACCCGCCGGACTGGGCGCTATAACTATGTCTGCCATCCGGCACCGACTGAAAAAGCACACCGCGTCCACGGAGGGACGGCCCATGAAACAACGTGGTTTCTCGCTGATTGAGCTGGTTCTGGGCCTGTTCCTGAGCGGCATCCTGGCCAATCTGGCAGTGCCAAGTCTCAAGGGGCTGCTTGAATCGCAACGTCGCCAGAGCGCCGCCGAATCCCTTGCCGGCGGACTGCGTTATGCCCGTACAGAAGCCATCGCACGCAATCGCACGGTGGTTATCCATGCATTGGACGATGACTGGAGCCGGGGTTGGAGGGTGATACTGGACCTGAACGGTCGCGGCCATCTGGACGACAAAAACCCGGTGCTGCTGGAGCGCCAGGACAGTGGGCAGATACCGATTGTGGGGAATACGCCGGTGAGAACCCAGATACGCTTCAGCAGCCTGGGTGAACCGCTGCTGTCAGCAGGGGCATTCAGCGCCGGCACCGTCCACGTGTGTGCGACGGACCAGCAACTGAGCCTGTATCAAATAGTGCTGGCCGCCAGCGGGCGTATCAGCCTGCGCAGTAACAAGACCGAGCAGGCTTTGTGCCGGGGCTATGCCGGCACTCTGGGCCTCAGAGCAGCGAACGAACCCGCAGCTCCTTGGGCATGGAGAAAGTGATGTTCTCTTCACGGCCAGCCAGTTCATCAGCGCCCGTGGCGCCCCAGGCCTGCAGTTGCTGAATAACGCCACGCACCAGGACTTCCGGGGCCGAGGCTCCGGCAGTGATGCCAATGCGTTCGACACCGTCGAACCAGCTGCGCTGCATGTCTTCGGCACCATCGATCAGGTAGGCCGGGGTGGCCATGCGCTCGGCCAGTTCGCGCAGGCGGTTGGAGTTGGAGCTGTTGGGGCTCCCCACCACCAGCACAACATCGCATTCGTCGGCCAATTGCTTGACCGCATCCTGGCGGTTCTGGGTGGCGTAGCAGATGTCATCCTTGCGTGGACCGCCGATGGCCGGGAAGCGCGAGCGCAAGGCATCGATGACGCGGCTGGTGTCGTCCATGGACAAGGTGGTCTGGGTAACGAAAGCCAGCTTTTCAGGGTTGTGCACCTGCAATGCAGCGACGTCTTTTTCGTCTTCCACCAGGTAGATCGCCCCACCATTGCTGCCATCGTACTGGCCCATGGTGCCTTCGACTTCCGGGTGACCGGCGTGGCCGATCAGGATGCATTCACGACCATCACGGCTGTAGCGCGCGACCTCGATGTGCACCTTGGTCACCAGCGGGCAGGTGGCGTCGAACACTTTCAGGCCACGGCCTGCTGCTTCGGTGCGTACCGCCTGGGAAACGCCGTGAGCGCTGAAGATGACGATAACGTCGTCCGGCACCTGGTCCAGTTCTTCAACGAAGATGGCCCCGCGGCTGCGCAGGTCTTCGACCACAAACTTGTTGTGGACGACTTCATGGCGCACGTAAATCGGCGGCCCGAAAACTTCCAGGGCGCGGTTGACGATTTCAATCGCCCGGTCCACGCCGGCGCAGAAGCCACGGGGGTTGGCGAGTTTGATTTGCATGCTGTGCCTCGTGTCTTGCCCTGTAGGATCGAGCTTGTGTGGCGAGGGCGCTTGCTCCCGCTGGGCTGCGAAGCAGCCCCAACAAACTCGCCCCTGCAGTAGGCCGATTTCGTTAGTTACAGCGCTTTAACGTCGATGATTTCAACATCAAAGGTCAAGGTTTTCCCGGCCAACGGGTGGTTGAAGTCGATGGTCACTTGCGCGTCATCAAAGGCTTTCACCACACCCGGCAGCTCGGTATTCGCCGCATCGTTGAAGATCACCAGCAAGCCTTCCGACAGCTCCATGTCCTGGAACTGCGAACGCGGGATGATCTGCACGTTTTGCGGGTTGGGCTGGCCAAAGGCGTTTTCCGGCAGGATCTGCAGGTTGCGCTTGTCGCCGGCCTTGAAACCGAACAGTGCCGCTTCAAAACCCGGCAGCAGGTTGCCGTCGCCGACCTTGAAGGTCGCCGGGGCCTTGTCGAACGTGCTGTCGACCGTGTCGCCATTCTCCAGGCGCAATGCGAAATGCAAGGTGACTTCCGTGTTCTGGCCAATGCGTTGCTCAGCCAATACCTGTTCAGTCATGAACGGTCTCTCCGGTTTTCTTGCTTTTGAACATATCCAACGCCAGCATGATTGCACCGACGGTGATGGCGCTGTCGGCAAAGTTGAACGCCGGGAAGTACCAGCGGTTCTGCCAATGCACCAGAATAAAGTCGATCACATGGCCCAGGGCAATGCGGTCGTAGAGGTTGCCCAATGCGCCACCCAGCACCAGCGCCAACGCAACGGCCAGCCAGGTGTCGTTACGCCCCAGGCGCTTGAGCCAGACTACCAGCACGGCACTGACCACCACGGCGATCAGGGCAAACAGCCAGCGCTGCCAGCCGGAGCTGTCAGCCAGGAAGCTGAACGCAGCGCCGGTGTTGTAGGCCAGGGTCCAGCTGAAGTAGTCGGGAATCACCACGATCTGCTGGTACATCTCCAGGGCGCCTTCGAAGTGAGCCTTGCTGAGCTGGTCAATGACCAGCACCAGCACGCTCAACACGAGCAAGCCCAGGCGTCCAAAACGACTGGCTTCAGGCATAGTGACGAACCTCGCCAGCGCCAGAGATGTTGTCGACGCAACGACCGCAGATTTCCGGATGCTCGGGGTTCACGCCGACATCTTCACGGCAGTGCCAGCAACGGGCGCACTTGGCGAAGGAGGACTTGACCACCTTGAGCTTGAGACCCGGGACTTCGGTCGCAACGGCATCTGCAGGCGCCTGGGCAAACGGCGCCAGGCTGGCGGTCGAGGTGATCAGGACGAAGCGCAGTTCGTTGCTCAGCTTGGCCAGGTCAGCGGTCAGGCCTTCCTCGGCAAACAGCGTGACCTCGGCCTGCAGGTTGCCGCCAACGGCCTTCGCCGCGCGCTGCACTTCCAGCTCCTTGTTCACGGCAACCTTGACGGCCATTACGCCTTCCCAGTACTCGCGGCCCAGCTCGAAGTCGGCCGGCAATTCGGTCAGGCCTTCGTACCAGGTGTTGAGCATCACGGACTCGTTCCGCTCGCCCGGCAGGTATTCCCACAGTTCGTCGGCGGTGAATGCCAGGATCGGGGCGATCCAGCGCACCAGCGCTTCAGAGATGTGGTACAGCGCGGTCTGCGCCGAACGGCGGGCCTTGCTGTTGGCGCCGGTGGTGTACTGGCGGTCCTTGATGATGTCGAGGTAGAAACCACCCAGCTCCTGCACGCAGAAGTTGTGGATCTTCGAGTAGACGTTCCAGAAGCGGTATTCGCCGTAGTGCTCTTGCAGCTCGCGCTGCAGCAACAGGGTACGGTCCACGGCCCAACGGTCCAGGGCGAGCATTTCCTCGGCCGGCAGGATGTCGGTGGCCGGGTTGAAACCGGTCAGGTTCGACAGCATGAAGCGTGCGGTATTACGGATCCGGCGGTAGGCATCGGCGCTGCGCTGCAGGATCTGCTCGGAAACGGCCATCTCGCCCGAGTAATCGGTAGAGGCAACCCACAGGCGCATGATGTCGGCGCCCAGGGTGTCGTTGACCTTTTGCGGCGCGATCACGTTGCCCAGGGACTTGGACATCTTGCGACCGTTCTCGTCGACGGTGAAACCGTGGGTCAGCAGCTCGCGGTACGGGGCATGATCGTCGATCGCGCAACCGGTCAGCAACGAGGAGTGGAACCAGCCACGGTGTTGGTCCGAACCTTCCAGGTACAGGTCGGCACGCGGGCCGGTCTCATGGCCCATCGGGTGCGAGCCGCGCAGTACGTGCCAGTGGGTGGTACCCGAGTCGAACCAGACGTCGAGGGTGTCGCTGATCTTGTCGTACAGCGGCGCTTCGTCGCCCAGCAACTCGGCGGCGTCCAGCTTGAACCAGGCTTCGATGCCCTCTTGTTCAACGCGCTGGGCAACCTCTTCCATCAGCTCGACGGTACGTGGGTGCAACTCGCCGCTTTCCTTGTTCAGGAAGAACGGAATCGGCACGCCCCAGTTGCGCTGGCGGGAGATGCACCAGTCCGGACGGTTGGCGATCATCGAGTGCAGGCGCGCCTGGCCCCAGGCCGGAACGAACTTGGTGTCTTCGATCGCCTTGATCGCACGCTTGCGCAGGGTTTCGCCGCGGGTAGGCTCCTTGTCCATGCCGATAAACCACTGCGCAGTGGCGCGGTAGATCAGCGGGGTCTTGTGACGCCAGCAATGCATGTAGCTGTGGGTGATGGTTTCGGTGTGCAGCAGCGCACCGACTTCCGCCAGCTTGTCGACGATCGCCGGGTTGGCCTTGAAGATGAACTGGCCACCGAAGAATTCCAGGGACGGCACGTACACGCCGTTGCTTTGCACGGGATTGATGATGTCGTCGTTGACCAGGCCGTACTGCTTGCAGATCACGAAGTCGTCAACGCCATAGGCAGGCGAGCAGTGAACCACGCCGGTGCCGGCGCCCAGTTCAACGTACTCGGCCAGGTAGATTGGCGACAGGCGGTCGTAGAACGGGTGACGGAAGTTGATCAGTTCCAGCGCGGACCCGGTAGTGGTCGCGATCACCGAGCCTTGCAGGTTGTAGCGGGCCAGGCACGCCTCCACCAGCTCTTCAGCCAGCACCAGCAGTTTGTCACCGACGTCCACCAGGGCGTAGGTGAATTCCGGGTGCACGTTCAGCGCCTGGTTGGCCGGGATGGTCCACGGGGTGGTGGTCCAGATCACGATGGAGGCTGGCTTGGCCAGGCTCGCCAGACCGAAGGCTTGCGCCAGTTTGGCTTCGTCGGCGATCGGGAAGGCCACGTCGATGGTCGAGGACTTCTTGTCTTCGTACTCGACTTCGGCTTCAGCCAGGGCCGAGCCGCAATCGAAGCACCAGTTCACGGGCTTGAGGCCCTTGAACACGAAACCGCCCTTGACGATTTCGGCCAAGGCACGGATTTCACCGGCCTCGTTCTTGAAGTTCATGGTCTTGTACGGGTTGGCCCAGTCGCCCAACACCCCCAGGCGGATGAATTCGGACTTCTGCCCTTCGATCTGCTCGGTGGCGTAGGCACGGCACAGTTCGCGGGTTTTATCCGCGCCCAGGTTCTTGCCGTAGGTCACTTCGACCTTGTGTTCAATCGGCAGGCCGTGGCAGTCCCAACCCGGGACATAAGGCGCGTCGAAACCCGAAAGGGTTTTCGAGCGGATGATCATGTCCTTGAGAATCTTGTTCAGCGCATGACCGATGTGAATCGTGCCGTTGGCATAAGGAGGGCCGTCGTGCAGGACGAATTTCGGACGATCCTTGCCAATCTCGCGCAACTTTCCGTACAGGCCAATACTGTCCCAGCGCTGCAGGATCTGCGGTTCGCGCTGTGGCAGGCCGGCCTTCATTGGGAAGGCGGTGTCCGGAAGGTTTAGCGTGGCTTTATAGTCGGTCATTTAAGGCTCTTCATTAGCGATGGGCGCTAGGTGCGGCTAGTGCACGGGCGGCGGCGACATCCGCATTGATCGCCGTTTTCAACGCCTCCAGGGAGGCGAAACGCTGCTCTTCACGCAGCTTTTGGTGGAAAGCCACCGTCAAACGCCGGTCATACAAATCACCGGCAAAATCCAAAAGGTGAACTTCCAGGTGGGCTTTGCCATCACCTGCAACCGTGGGCCTGACGCCTATGTTGGCGACTCCGGGCCACGATTGGCCGTCGATGTCGACACTCACCAGGTAAACCCCGGTCAGTGGCACACGCCGGCGCTTGAGCTGCACGTTGGCGGTTGGCGTGCCCAGTTGGCGCGCCAGCTTCTGGCCGTGCAGCACCCGCCCGGCAATCCGGAACGGGCGACCGAGCAAACGCTCGGCCAAGACGAAGTCGGCAGCGGCCAGGGCGTTACGCACCTGGGTACTGCTCACGCGCAGGCCGTCCAGTTCGACGGTTTGCGCGGCTTCGACGGTAAAACCCTGGGTGACGCCGGCCTGCTGCAGGAAATCGAAATCCCCTACCCGGTCGCAACCGAAACGGAAGTCGTCGCCGACCTCCAGATGCTGCACGCCGAGGCCGTCCACCAGGATACGGTCGACGAACTCGGCGGCGCTGAGGCTGCGCAAGCGCTGGTTGAAAGCCAGGCAGAGGACGCGGTCCACACCTTCTTCAGCCAGCAGTTGCAGCTTGTCCCGCAGGCGGGCCAGACGCGCCGGCGCCGTCTGCGGGGTAAAGAATTCTCGCGGCTGTGGTTCAAAAATCACCACGCAGCTGGGCACGCCCAACTCAACCGCACGCTCACGCAGGCGGGCCAGGATAGCCTGGTGGCCACGGTGAACACCGTCAAAGTTGCCAATAGTGGCGACGCAGCCCCGATGCTGGGGGCGCAGGTTGTGGAGACCTCGAACCAGCTGCATAACGCGCTTCTTGCTCATAAAGTGGTCGATTATAACCACACCCGGCCCCGGACGACAGGCAACAGCGCAGGCCATTTGCGCGAATCGATAAAACAACCGTCTTATCGACGAAAAGTCTCTAGCTCAGCGACTTGCGATTGAAATCCCGCAAGCGGAAGCCCATCAGCAGCAACATGCCGAAGTACACCAGCACACCAGCCGCCACCAACGCTCCCAGGCGCATGAAGCGCTCGAGCATATGGCCCTGCTCCCAGGCCGGCATGAAGTGCATCAGGCCCAGCAGTACCGCGGCCATCGTCCCCACTGCCACCACCAACTTGAGCGCAAACGAGCCCCAGCCCGCCTGAGGCTGGAACATTTTCTGTTTACGCAGCTGATAAAACAGCAGCCCGGCGTTGATGCAGGCCCCCACACTGATCGCCAGCGCCAGCCCGGCATGCTTCAGCGGACCGATGAACGCCAGGTTGAGCAGCTGGGTAACCACCAGGGTGAAGATCGCGATCTTTACCGGGGTACGGATGTTTTGTTGAGCATAAAAGCCGGGGGCCAGCACCTTGATCACGATAATGCCCAGCAGGCCGACGGAATAGGCGATCAGCGCACGCTGGGTCATCGAGGCGTCAAACGCAGTGAACTGGCCGTACTGGAACAGCGCGACCGTCAGTGGCTCGGCGAGCAACCCCAGGGCCACGGCACACGGCAGCACCAGCACGAAGCACAGGCGCAGGCCCCAGTCGAGAATCCGCGAATATTCGTGGCGGTCTTTGCTGGCATAGGTGCGCGACAGCGTTGGCAGCAGGATGGTGCCGAGTGCCACGCCGAGCACGCCGGACGGCAATTCCATCAGACGGTCGGCGTAGTACATCCACGACACCGAACCCGAGACCAACAGCGAGGCGAAGGCGGTGTTGATGATCAGGGAAATCTGGCTGACGGAAACCCCGAGGATGGCCGGCAGCATGTTGCGCATCACCCGCCAGACGCCGGTGTCCTTGAGATTCAAACGCGGCAGCACGAGCATGCCGATTTTCTTCAGGTGCGGCAGCTGGTACAGCAGTTGTGCCAGGCCACCAGCCAGGACCGCCCAGCCAAGGGCCATCACAGGCGGATCGAAATACGGCGTCAGGAACAGCGCAAAAATAATCATGCTGACGTTAAGCAGGGTCGGTACGAAGGCCGGCACCGAGAAACGGTTCCAGGTATTGAGGATCGCCCCGGCCAGGGACGACAGGGAAATCAGCAATATATAAGGAAAGGTCACCCGCAACAGATCAGTGGTCAGGGCGAATTTTTCCGGTGTATTGGCAAAACCGGGGGCCGTGGCCCAGATCACCCAGGGCGCGGCGAGCATCCCGGCGATCGTCACCAGCGTCAGCACCAACGTCAGCAAACCCGAAACATAGGCAATGAAGGTGCGGGTCGCCTCCTCGCCTTGCTGGGCCTTGTACTCCGCCAGAATCGGCACGAATGCCTGGGAAAAAGCCCCCTCGGCGAAGATCCGCCGCAGCAGGTTGGGCAGTTTAAAGGCAATGAAGAAGGCATCCGTGGCCATGCTGGCGCCAAAAATACGTGCCAGCAGCGTGTCACGCACAAACCCCAGAACCCGGGAAATCATAGTGATAGAGCTGACAGCGGCCAACGATTTGAGCAGATTCATTGAAAGAGTTTTTGCCTATAGATAAAGAGCAGGCGAACAAACGGCCCACATATGCGATACTCCGCGCCTGCAACAAGCACAGAGCCAAAGCTCGCGAGTTTACAGGTCAAGCGCCGGAAATAAATCACCCGCCTCTTAAGATCGACCACTCAGCAGTTCGCATCACACGCCCTTGACAAGACTTCAACTCATCGGCATGATTCGCGGCCTATTTTGTTTGCTATTTCCTAAAAAGTCTTTCGAGGAGCTCGACGGTGGCCAACACACCTTCCGCCAAAAAACGTGCAAAACAGGCTGAGAAGCGTCGCAGCCACAACGCCAGCCTGCGTTCCATGGTTCGTACCTACATCAAGAATGTAGTTAAAGCCATTGACGCAAAAGACGCTGAAAAAGCTCAAGCTGCTTACGTTCTGGCCGTGCCAGTTATCGACCGTATGGCCGATAAAGGCATCATCCACAAGAACAAAGCTGCTCGCCATAAAGGTCGTCTGAATGGCCACATCAAGGCTCTGAACCTTGCTGCTGCAGCCTAAGCGATAAGCTTGTTAAAAAACCGACCCCAGGGTCGGTTTTTTATTGCCTGCGANNAGAGCCGGCATGCCGGCTCTGCTTCAGATTTATTGCGCTGTGGGCCACGGCAGGATCGGAATCGCCGTCACCGCATTCTGCGGGCTGCCTTCGATCAAGCGGTCGCTGTAGACCAGATACACCAGGGTATTGCGCTTCTTGTCGAGGAAACGCACCACCTGCATGGTCTTGAAGACCAGGGACGTGCGCTCCTTGAACACCTCATCCCCATCCTTCAGCTCGCCCTTGAAGCGAATCGCACCTACCTGGCGACAGGCAATCGACGCCTCGGCGCGATCCTCCGCCAGACCCAACCCACCCTTTAC
>NZ_JACARS010000099.1:0-18841 GCF_013386485.1 Pseudomonas sp. P7758
TTTCGCCCTGGATCTTGCCTCTGTTTTTAACACTCAAGCCGGCCGGTAGGCCGCTGTGCTTTTGCTTTTGACCTTGATCTGACTGCCCCAATGAGCCCGAGGCCGAACGCAGGCAGTGCGAAGCGGGCCGCTGTAAGAGCGGAACCATAAGCGGCCGTTACCGAAATAACGGATATGCCCCCCACCTCAAATCCACCCCAACCAACTCCAATACGTAGCCGCAAACACCAACATCAACCCATACCCAATCAACGTCACCAAAATCCCGACCTTGGCAAACTGCCGCGCGGTAAACGTGCCGGTCCCCAAACACACCATATTCTGCGGCGCATTGATGGGCAGGATAAACCCGTAGCTCATTACAAACCCCAGGAGCATCGTCATCCCCAGCCGACTGAACTCCCCGGGCAACGTCTGCAACACCGCAATCAAAATCGGCAACAACGCCGAGGTCAACGCCGTGGCACTGGCAAACCCCAAATGAATCACGATCAAAAACGCCCCCAGAATCGCAAACACCCCCAGCGTCCCCACCTGGTCCAACCCGGTATGCGCCACCACCTGCGATCCCAGCCACTGCCCCGCCTGGGTGGTCAGCAACGCCGTACCCAGGCTGATGCCAACCCCAAACACAATCACCGTGCCCCACGGAATCCGCGACTGCACATCCTTCCAGGTCATCACCCCGATCCCCGGCATCAGCAAGAACACCAGCCCGGCATACGTCGTTGAGGTCGTATCAAAGCTGTGCAACCGCCCCTCAGTCGCCCACGCCAGCAACAGCAACACCGACACCGTCAGCAAGCGCTTCTGCGGCCCCGTCATCGGCCCGATGTCCACCAGCGATTGCGCCACCGCCTCCTTGCCTCCGGGAATGCTGTCACTCTCCGGCGGCAGCAGCTTCAACACCAAAAACAACAACACCGCCGACATGATCAGCGCCCACGGCGCCCCAGCGATCAACCAGTCGATCCACGACACCCGCTGCCCCAGCATCTTGTCCATAAAGCCAACCGTCAGCAGGTTCTGCGCCGCCGCCGTCTGGATACCGACGTTCCAGATGCTCGTACCCTGGGCCACGACGATCATGATCCCGGCCGCAATATTCGAACGCTTGTCCACGCCAAACGCGGCAATCACCCCCATCATGATCGGCACCACACACGCACTGCGGGCCGTGGCGCTGGGCACCACCAGGCTCAAGAGGATGGTCACGGCAACTGCTCCGACGAGAATGCCCCGGGTGCTGGTACCCACGCGGGTCAGGGTGACCAACGCGATGCGCCGGTCCAGCCCGGTATGGGTCATGGCTGCGGCGATAAACAGCGCGCCGGCCACCAGCGCCAGCGCCGGGTTGGAAAACCCCGTCAACGCCATGCTGATGGCCGGGCTGGAACCGATCAGGTGCGTCGGGTCTTGCAGCGACGGCGCAGTGCCGAGCAAAAACGCCATCAACGAGGTGATCATGATCGCGCTGGCCTCGTAGGAGACCGCTTCGGTGATCCATACCACCACCGCAAACGCGAGGATCGCCAGCATCCGGTGCCCGGCCACCGGCAAGTCGGCCGGCAGCGGCAACAGCAGCACGCCGACCATCACCAGTACGCCGACCACCAGGCCCAGGGGCAACTTGAATGAAGCAGCTGTTGTTGCGGGGGCACTCATGGGGTTCTCCGTCGGCCGTGAAATCTGGCCCACAGCATGAGGCAAAGCGTCACGCCCGGTGTTGACGGGTATCAAGTGGCTAGGCCAATAACTGGGTCAACACCGCTCGCAACTTGCCGGGCTTGACCGGCTTGTTCAGCAATGGCACGTCCAGGCGCTGCAATGCACGGCGGCATTGGTCGGTGCGGTCGGCGGTGATAATCACTGCCGGAATCCTGCAGCCAAAATGCTCGCGCAACTGGTGCACGACCTCACAGCCCACCACGCCATGGTCCAGGTGATAGTCCGCGAGAATCAGCTCCGGTGCCCGGCCCTGCAACGCAACCAGTGCGCCGGCCTGATCGGTCGCAGTGACCACTTCGCAGCCCCACTGCCCAAGCAGCGCGCTCATGCTGTCGAGGATGCCGACTTCGTTGTCCAGCACCAGCAGCCGCCTCCCCGGCAACGGGTTGCCGGTGCTCGGTTGCGCGGCCACCACACTGATGGGCAGCGGCATGTCCTCGCTGATGGGGACTTCGATGCTGAACATCGAACCGCGCCCCGGCCACGAACGCACCGCCACCGGATAACCGAGGACCTCGGCGATACGCTCGACAATCGCCAACCCCAGTCCCACCCCCTTGCGGTCGGCGGCGCGGCCCACATCCAGTTGATTGAACTCCAGGAAGATGGCGTCCAGGCGGTCCGCCGCAATTCCGCGCCCGGTGTCCCACACCTCCAGGCGCAACCGCTCACCCCGGTGGCGGGCGCCCAGCAGGATGGAGCCCGCGCTCGTGTAGCGGCAGGCGTTGCTGAGGAAATTGCGCAGGATCCGCGTCACCAGCCGCAGGTCGGTGTTGATTGCGTAATGGCCTGTACGCGCCCGCAGGTTCAGCCCGGACGCCGCGGCCACCGACTGGAATTCCGAGACCAGCGGTGCGAACAGTTCGTCGAGACGGTACAGGGCGATGTCCGGCTTGACCGCCGCTTGATCGAGTCGGGAAATGTCCAGCAAGTCGGTGAGCAAATCCTCGGCGCCTTCCAGGGCCTGATGGGTGCGCTCCACCAACACGTGTTCGACGCTGGGCAAGTTGCGCTCGCGCAGGGTGGAAATCAGCAAGCGTGCGGCGTTGAGGGGTTGCAGCAGGTCATGACTGGCGGCGGCAAGGTATTTGTCCTTGCTGCGGTTGGCGGCCTGGGCGGCATCCCGGGCATCGCGCAGGTCCTGCTCGATCTTCTCGCGCTGGGCGATTTGCTGTTGCAGGTTGCGGTTGGCTTCCAGCAACTCGTCGGTACGCGCCGCGACCCGCTGTTCCAATTCGTCGTTGAGGCGGATGTAGCGATTGCGCTCGGCTTCCAGCTCGTCGAGGCGCGCGGTCAGTTCGGGGTAATGACTCTTGCGCGCCGAGTGGTTGCCCAGCCCCAGGAGCCCCGCGAGTGCCCGTTGCTGATCGTCAGAGAGCTTCGCCATAGACGACCTCGACGTCACGCTGGCTGGACTCACGCGGGTTGGTAAGGATGCACGGGTCGTGCATGGCGTGCTGCGACAGAAAGGGAATGTCCGCCACTCGAATCCCATGCAGGCCGAGGGTTTCATGGAAGCCGATCGCATGCTTCAACGCGATCAAATGGTCCACCAGCCGGCCGCAGATTTGCCGGTGGTTGAGGCCCCGGCAATCAATGCCGAAGGTCTCGGCAATCACCTTGAAACGCTCCGGTGCCGCGCTGTAGTTGAACGCCACCACATGTTCCACCAGCACCGCGTTGCACAGGCCATGGGGCAGGTCGAGAAAGCCGCCAAGGCTGTGGGACATGGCATGCACCGCGCCGAGGATCGCGTTGGAAAACGCCAGCCCGGCCTGCATGCTGCCCAGCATGATTTTCTCCCGCAGGGCGATGTCGCCGGGGTTGGCGATCATCTGCACCAGGTTGCCATTGATCAGGCGCATGGCTTCCAGCGCGTGGGGATCGGTCAGCGGGCCGTGGCCGGTGGACACGAAGGCCTCGATGGCATGCACCAGCGCATCGATGCCGGTACAGGCCGAGAGAAACGGGTCCATGCTCGCCGTGGTTTCCGGGTCGATCAGTGAAACATCGGGCACCACCGCCTTGCTGACGATGGAGAACTTCATGCGCTCCTGCTGGTTGGAAATGATCACGAACTGCGAGACATCCGCCGAGGAGCCCGCGGTAGTCGGGATCAGGATCAGCGGCGGGCTCGGCACGCGGATGGTGTCGACGCCTTCGAAGTCGAGGATGCTGCAGCCATGGGCGACCACGATGCCGATGGCCTTGCCGCAGTCCATCGGGCTGCCGCCACCGACGGCGACGATCACGTCGCAATGGTTTTCACGGTAGACCTCGGCGCCGAGCATCACCTCTTCAACCCGGGGATTGGGCGAAACGGCGGTGTACAGGCAGTAGTCGATGCCGATGGCTTGCAGGCTGGCCTCGACATCGGCCACCCAGCCGACAGCAACCACGCCGGGATCACTCACCACCAACACCTTGCGCGCGCCAAAGGTCTTGGCGTAGTTGCCTACGTTGTGCCGGCAGCCGGCGCCAAAGATGATTTCAGGGGAAACGAATTTACGCAGGAGACTCAGGTTCGGGCTCATTGGTAAGCCTGTTTTTATTATTCTGGAAGATGCGCTCCACACTAACCCATCCGACACTGAATGCAATCAGACCAATGGGTGGCGCTGAAACCGCGACGTACGGCACGATCTACTACTTTGGTACTGATTCCCCTCTCTATCGTCGCATTCCCAAGGCATCGAGACTGGCATGTAATGGGCGCATGACCCTATGGATCGGACCTGCTTGAATAAGCAAAAATAATAAGGCGAACGTCCATGTACAAAATTCTGATAGCCGACGATCACCCACTGTTTCGCGAGGCGATCCACAACGTCATCAGCGACGGGTTCCCGGGCAGCGAAGTGATGGAAACCGGCGACCTGGACAGCGCCCTGGCCCTGAGCCAGGAGCACGACGACCTGGATCTGATCCTGCTGGACCTGAACATGCCGGGCATGCACGGCCTCAATGGCCTGATCAACCTGCGCAACGAGTCGCCGACGATTCCGGTGGTGATCGTGTCCGCCGAGCAGGACAAGCAGGTCGTGCTGCAAGCCATCACCTATGGCGCGGTGGGGTTTATCACCAAGTCCTCGCCCAGGCTGCAGATGACCGAGGCAATCCAACAGATTCTCAACGGCAATGTGTATTTGCCGCCGGAGATTATTCGCAGCCAGAAAATCGGCGGGCAACGGCGCATGAATGATTGCCTGGGGCTTGCGCCGGAGCTGCTGCAGGCCCTGACCCGCAAGCAATTGCTGGTGCTGGAGCGGATGACCAAGGGTGACTCGAACAAGCAGATCGCCTATAGCCTGGAGATTGCCGAGACCACGGTGAAGGCCCATGTCTCGGCAATCCTGCGCAAGTTGAACGTGCACAATCGGGTGCAGGCGATTCTCAGCGCCGGGGACATCGACTTTGGTGCCTACCTGCGGCGCTGATACCCGTAGGGGCGGGATGCTGACCGCATTTCAAGGCACCTGAATGAGGGCCCGAAACAGCATGCCCGCCGCCACCAGCACACACAGGGTGGCAAAACCCACCTGCAAGGTGCGCGCCTTGATCACCGAGCACAGGCGCCGCCCCGCCAACATGCCGACAATGCTCGACCCGATAAACACCCAGCCCATCGGCTCGATACTGACCCCGGCATGAAACGCACCGATCACGCCGATCAACGAGATCAGGCTGATCACCATCAGCGAGGTGGCGACGATGCCGCGCATCTGCACATCGGTCAGTTGCTTGAACGCCGGTACGATCAAGAAGCCGCCGCCCACGCCGAGCAGGCCCGATACCGCACCGGTCACTGCGCCGAGGGCGGCCAGGGTGGCGGTGCATTTGGCGGTCCAGGAAAAGCGCCCGGTCTGTTGGTCGAGCATGCAGTTCTTCTGGCCCCAGGACGCGGTGCCGTGGTCGCTCGGCCCGGCCTCAAGCTTCTCCCGTTGCAGCATGCGCCAGGCCACCAGCACCATCAGCGCACTGAACAGGCCCATCAGGACTTTCTCCGACATCTGGTGGGCGAAGAAAACCCCCAGCGGCGAAAATAGCGCGCCAAGCAGCGCAATCAGCAGCGCCGCGCGGTAACGCACCAGGCCATGGCGCAAACCGTCGACAGCCCCCACGGCAGCGGCCGCGCCCACCGCGAACAACGACACGGGCGCGGCCTGGGTCATGGTCAACCCCAGCCCCAATACCAGGGCCGGGACACCAAGAATGCCGCCTCCGGCGCCGGTCAAGCCCATGACCAACCCCATCAACACGCCCAGAAAACTTGCCAGCAGCATAGGGTTGCCTCAATCCACCTTGGCCAGACGGGTCAGCCACTCGCGGCCCTTGAGCATGCCGTTCCAGTAGAACCACGGCAGGAAACTCGCCTTGAGGAACCACGCCGAACGCCGCGCCACAGTCGGGTCGAGGGGAAAGGTCGGCAGCAACTTGCCGCCATAGCCGAACTCGGCCAGTACCACCTTGCCCTTCTCCACCGTCAGCGGGCAGGAACCGTAGCCGTCGTACTTGAGGGGCAACGGTGCCTGTCTGCGCAGGGCCAGCAGGTTTTCCGCCACCACCACGATTTGCTTGCGCACCGCCGCGGCGGTCTTGGCGTTGGTGGTGGAACACACATCGCCCAGGCCGAAGATGTGCGGGTAGCGCAGGTGTTGCAGGCTCTGGGGATTCACTTCGCACCAGCCGGCGGCATCGGCCAGGGGGCTGTGGCGAATGAAGTCCGGCGAGACCTGTGGCGGGACGACGTGCAGCAGGTCGAAGGTTTTCTCTTCGACGCGCACATTGCCTTCGGCGTCCTTGATTTCGAACCAGGCCTTGCGCGCGGGGCCGTCGACCTTGACCAGGTTGGAGTTGAATGCCAGTTGCGCCGAGTACTTTTCAACGTACTTCATCAGCGGCGGCACGAAGGTCGGCACGCCGAACAAGGCGGCACCAGCCAGGTTGAATTCGACCTTGATGTTTTTCAGGTCACCCTGGCGAAGCCAGTGATCGCACGACAGGTACATGGCTTTTTGCGGAGCGCCGGCACATTTGATCGGCATGGCCGGTTGGGTAAAGATCGCCTTGCCATTTTTGAGTTGCTGCACCAGTTGCCAGGTGTAGGCGGCGTGCTCATAGCTGTAGTTGGACGTTACGCCATGCCGGCCGAGGGTCTCTTGCAGGCCTTCGATCTTCTCCCAGGCTAGGCGCAGGCCCGGGCACACGATGAGGTTCTTCCAACTGACGCGCTGGCCGCTGTCGAGCACCAGGGTTTGCTCGTCGGGCAGTAATTCGCTGACCGCGGCCTGGATCCAGGTGACGCCGTTGGGCAGCACGTCGGCCATGGGGCGCACGGTCCTGGTAACGTCATAAGCCCCGCCGCCCACCAGGGTCCAGGCCGGCTGGTAGTAGTGGTGGTCGCTGGGCTCGATCAGGATGATGTTCAGGTGCGGGTCGCGCTTGAGCAGGCTGGCCAGCAGGCCGATGCCTGCCGAGCCGCCACCGATGACAACGATATCGCCACTGATGGTAGGTCCCCAGTGTTGGTCGTTCATGGTCTATGGCCTTTTTCAGTTAATGCACGCAAGGGTCGTTGCCGTATGGCACCACGCCCTAGCTGTTTGCCACCACGATGCCATCCTTTGCCTCGGGTCCTTTAATTCACTTAAGCTCACAAGGTTATGTGGAAACCTAACTGAATGTAAGTCGCCATTAGCTATCTGGGAAACCCGTCATGTCAGCGTTGATTCAATCCTTTCTGGACGAGGCGTCGTCGACCTACACCTACGTCGTCTATGAAACGGACGGTGGCCCATGCGCCATCGTTGATTCGGTGCTCAACTACGACCCGGCCTCCGGACGCACCGGCACCGGCCAGGCGGACAAGGTGATCGCGTTTGTGCGCGAGCATGGCTTGCAGGTGCAGTGGTTGCTGGAAACCCACGCCCATGCGGATCATCTGTCGGCTGCGCCTTATTTGCGCCGCCAGCTGGGGGGCAAGATCGCGATTGGCCAGTCCATCAGCAAGGTGCAGGGAGTGTTCAAGAACCTGTTCAACCTGGAGCCGGAGTTTCGGGTGGATGGGTCGCAGTTCGACCATCTGTTTGCGCCGGATGAGGTGTTTCACATCGGCAACCTGAAGGCCCAGGCGCTGCATGTGCCGGGGCATACGCCGGCGGATATGGCTTACCTGATTGATGACCAGTTGATTCTGGTGGGCGACACGCTGTTCATGCCGGACGTGGGCACGGCGCGCTGCGATTTCCCTGGTGGGGATGCGCGCCAGCTGTATGGGTCGATGCGCAAGTTGTTGGCCTTCGCGCCTGAAACCCGCCTTTATGTGTGCCATGACTATCCGCCCGAAGGACGCGCAGCCAAGTGCCTGACCACGGTGGCTGAACAGCGGGCGGGGAATATTCATGTGCATGACGGGGTGGATGAGGCGGCGTTTGTCGAGATGCGCACCACGCGGGATGCCGGGTTGGGCATGCCGACGCTGTTGTTGCCGGCGATTCAGGTGAATGTGCGGGCCGGGGTGATGCCGCCGGCGGAAGGAAATGGGGTGGTTTATTTGAAGATTCCCCTCAACCAGCTTTGAAATGCACTACAAAATGTGGGAGCGGGCTTGCTCGCGAATGCGGTGTATCAGTCTATATTTTCGGTGACTGACACTCCCCATTCGCGAGCAAGCCCGCTCCCACATTTGTTTTGTGTCGTTCGTTAGCCGAGGTTGATGCCGTTAGCCGGTAGCGGCAGCGCGGTTTTGTAGCGCACTTGCTTGAGGGCAAAGCTGGAGCGGATGTTGGCGACACCCGGGACTTTGGTCAGGAAGTCCATCATGAAACGCTCCAGGGACTGGATGGTGGGCACCAGCACCCGAATCAGATAATCGGGGTCGCCGGCCATCAGGTAGCACTCCATCACTTCGGGGCGATCCGAAATCGCCCCTTCGAATTGCTGCAATGCCAATTCGTTCTGCTTTTCCAGGCTGACGTGGATGAACACATTGACGTGCAGCCCCAGCAGGTCGGCGTCCAGCAGCGTCACCTGGTCGCGAATCAGCCCCAGTTCTTCCATGGCCTTGACCCGGTTGAAACACGGCGTGGGCGACAGGTTGACCGAGCGGGCCAGGTCGGCGTTGGTGATGCGGGCGTTCTCCTGAAGGGCGTTCAGAATGCCGATATCGATACGGTCCAGTTTGCGCATGAGACAAAACCACCTGTTTATTATGTTTATGCAGTTTTTTTATCCCCAAATGATCTCCAACGCAACGAAACAGAGATAAATATTCTCCTGAGCCGAGCCTATGATTGTTGTAGGACAAGATTTCTTCTACCCGAAGAAGGACTGTCAGCTACCGCGCCCACTACAAGAAATTCACAAGATAGAGCGTAGAAAGCCATGACTCAGCAGTACGAACCACTGCGCCTGCACGTTCCCGAACCCTCGGGCCGCCCAGGCTGCAAGACCGACTTTACCTACCTGCGCCTGACTGACGCTGGCCTGGTGCGCAAACCCCCAATCGACGTAGAACCCGCCGACACCGCCGACCTGGCCAAGGGCCTGATTCGCGTGCTCGACGATCAGGGCCAGGCCCTCGGCCCATGGGCTGAAGGCGTGCCAGTCGAGATTCTGCGCAAGGGCATGCGCGCCATGCTCAAGACGCGGATCTTCGACAACCGCATGGTGGTCGCCCAGCGTCAGAAGAAGATGTCGTTCTACATGCAGAGCCTCGGCGAAGAAGCCATCGGCAGCGCCCAGGCCCTGGCCTTGAACATCGACGACATGTGCTTCCCCACCTACCGCCAGCAAAGCATCCTGATGGCCCGGGAAGTGCCGCTGGTAGACCTGATCTGCCAACTGCTGTCCAACGAGCGCGACCCGCTCAAGGGCCGCCAGTTGCCGATCATGTACTCGGTAAAAGATGCCGGTTTCTTCACGATTTCCGGCAACCTCGCCACCCAATTCGTACAAGGCGTGGGCTGGGGCATGGCCTCGGCCATCAAGGGCGATACCAAGATTGCCTCGGCCTGGATCGGCGACGGCGCCACCGCTGAGTCCGACTTCCACACCGCCCTCACCTTCGCCCACGTGTACCGGGCGCCGGTCATCCTTAACGTAGTGAACAACCAATGGGCGATCTCCACCTTCCAGGCCATCGCCGGCGGTGAAGCCACGACCTTTGCCGGACGCGGCGTGGGTTGCGGCATCGCCTCCCTGCGGGTGGACGGCAACGACTTTGTCGCGGTGTACGCCGCCTCCGCCTGGGCCGCCGAACGTGCCCGCCGTAACCTGGGGCCGACCCTGATCGAGTGGGTGACCTACCGCGCCGGCCCACACTCCACCTCCGATGACCCGTCCAAATACCGTCCCGCCGACGACTGGAGCCACTTCCCGCTGGGCGACCCGATTGCCCGCCTCAAGCAGCACCTGATCAAGATTGGTCAGTGGTCCGAAGAGGAACACGCGGCGGTCAGTGCCGAACTTGAAGCCGAAGTGCTCAAGGCCCAGAAAGAAGCCGAACAGTACGGCACCCTGGCCGGCGGCCAGATTCCAAGCGCCGCGACCATGTTCGAAGACGTTTATAAAGAGATGCCGGAGCACTTGAAGCGCCAGCGTCAAGAGTTGGGGATCTGACATGAACGATCACAACAACAATATCGAGCTGGAAACCGCCATGACCACCACGACCATGACCATGATCCAGGCCTTGCGCTCGGCCATGGATGTGATGCTTGAGCGAGACGACAATGTGGTGGTGTTCGGCCAGGACGTCGGTTACTTCGGCGGCGTGTTCCGTTGCACCGAAGGCTTGCAGAACAAGTACGGCACCTCGCGGGTGTTCGACGCACCGATCTCCGAAAGCGGGATCGTCGGCGTGGCGGTCGGCATGGGCGCCTATGGCCTGCGGCCGGTGGCCGAGATTCAGTTCGCCGACTACGTGTACCCTGCCACCGACCAGATCATTTCCGAAGCGGCCCGCCTGCGTTACCGCTCGGCCGGCCAGTTCACGGCACCGCTGACCATGCGCATGCCCTGCGGCGGCGGCATCTACGGCGGCCAGACCCACAGCCAGAGTATTGAAGCGGTGTTCACCCAGGTCTGCGGCCTGCGCACGGTGATGCCGTCCAATCCGTACGACGCCAAGGGCCTGCTGATCGCCTCCATCGAAAACGATGACCCGGTGATCTTCCTCGAACCCAAGCGCCTGTATAACGGCCCGTTCGACGGCCACCACGACCGCCCGGTAACCCCGTGGTCGAAACACCCGCAAGCGCAGGTGCCGGACGGTTACTACACCGTGCCGCTGGATGTGGCCGCCATCGCCCGCCCGGGCAAGGACGTGACGATCCTCACCTACGGCACCACGGTGTATGTGTCGCAAGTCGCCGCCGAAGAAACCGGCATCGACGCCGAAGTCATCGACCTGCGCAGCCTGTGGCCGCTGGACCTGGAAACCATCGTCAATTCCGTGAAGAAAACCCGTCGCTGCGTGATCGTTCACGAAGCCACCCGTACCTGCGGGTTCGGCGCCGAGCTGGTGGCGCTGGTGCAGGAGCATTGCTTCCACTATCTGGAAGCGCCGATCGAGCGCGTCACCGGTTGGGATACCCCGTATCCCCACGCGCAAGAGTGGGCGTATTTCCCTGGCCCGACCCGAGTGGGCGCGGCTTTGCATCGGGTTATGGAGGTCTGAATGGGCACGCACGTTATCAAGATGCCGGACATTGGCGAAGGCATCGCAGAAGTTGAATTGTCGGTATGGCACGTCAAGGTCGGCGACCTGGTGGTAGAAGACCAGGTGCTGGCGGACGTGATGACCGACAAGGCCATGGTGGACATTCCGTCGCCGGTGCACGGCAAGGTGATTTCCCTCGGCGGCGAGCCGGGGGAAGTCATGGCGGTGGGCAGTGTTTTGATCAGTATCGAAGTGGAAGGCGCGGGCAATACCAGGGAGTCGGCGTTGTCGGCGGTGGTTGAAGAGGTCGCGCCGGCACCGGCTCCTGCACCGAAAGTCGAAGCCAGGGCCGCGCCGGTGGTTGAACCCAAGCCGGCAGCCAAACCTGCGGTGGCGGCTGCGCAAGCGCCCGTGGCCCGCGAGGCCGATGACCGCCCGCTGGCCTCCCCGGCCGTGCGCAAACATGCGCTGGATGCTGGCATCCAGCTACGACTGGTCCAGGGCTCCGGCCCGGCCGGCCGGATTCTGCATGAAGATCTGGACGCTTACTTGCTCCAGGGTCCGGCGAAAAATTCCGGGGCCTCCAACCCGTACGCCGAACGCAACGACGAGCAGCAAATCCCGGTGATCGGCATGCGCCGCAAGATCGCCCAGCGCATGCAGGACGCCACCCGGCGCGCCGCGCATTTCAGCTATGTGGAAGAGATCGACGTCACGGCCCTCGATGAGTTGCGCGTGCACCTCAACGAGAAACACGGCGCTACCCGCGGCAAGCTGACCCTGCTGCCGTTCCTGGTGCGGGCCATGGTCGTCGCATTGCGCGACTATCCGCAGATCAACGCGCGTTATGACGACGAAGCCCAGGTCATCACCCGCCTCGGCGCGGTGCATGTGGGTGTCGCCACCCAGAGCGATGTCGGCCTGATGGTGCCGGTGGTGCGTCACGCCGAAGCCCGCGACCTGTGGGGCACGGCGCAAGAAATCAATCGCTTGGCGAATGCGGCGCGCAATGGCAAGGCCAGTCGCGATGAGCTGTCGGGCTCGAGCATCACCCTGACCAGCCTCGGTGCGTTGGGCGGGATTGTCAGCACCCCGGTGCTGAACCTGCCGGAAGTGGCCATCGTCGGGGTCAACCGCATTGTCGAGCGGCCGATGGTGATCAAGGGCCAGATCGTGATCCGCAAGATGATGAACCTCTCCAGCTCCTTCGATCACCGGGTGGTCGATGGCATGGACGCGGCGCAATTCATCCAGGCCATCCGTGGCCTGCTCGAACAACCCGCCAGCCTGTTCCTGGAGTAACCCATGTCTCAAACATTGCACACCACGCTGCTGATCATCGGCGGCGGGCCTGGCGGTTACGTGGCAGCGATTCGCGCCGGCCAGCTGGGCATCCCGACCATCCTGGTGGAAGGCCAATCGCTGGGCGGCACCTGCCTGAACATCGGCTGCATTCCGTCCAAGGCGCTGATCCATGTCGCCGAACAGTTCCAGCAAACCGTGCACCACAGCCAGGGTTCGCCGTTGGGTATCGAAGTCGATGTGCCGACCCTGGACATCGGCAAAAGCGTTGAATGGAAAGACGGCATCGTCGACCGCCTGACCACCGGCGTAGCCGCGCTGCTGAAAAAACACAAGGTCCAGGTCATCCAGGGCTGGGCCAAGGTCGTGGACGGCAAGACCGTCGATGTCGGCGACCAGCGCATCCAGTGTGAACACCTGTTGCTGGCCACCGGCTCGAAAAGTGTCAACCTGCCGATGCTGCCGATTGGCGGGCCGATCATCTCCTCCACCGAAGCCCTGGCGCCGAAACGCATCCCGAAACGCTTGATCGTGGTGGGCGGCGGCTACATTGGCCTGGAATTGGGGATTGCCTATCGCAAGCTCGGTGCCGAGGTCAGCGTGGTTGAGGCCCAGGACCGGATTTTGCCGGCCTACGACGCCGAACTGACCCAACCGGTGGCCGAATCCCTGAAGCAACTGGGGGTGAAGGTGTTCCTCAAACACAGCGTCACCGGTTTCGAGAACAATACCCTGCAAGTGCGCGACCCCAGCGGCGAGACGCTGTCGCTGGAAACCGACCAGGTGCTGGTTGCCGTTGGTCGCAAACCCAACACCCAGGGCTGGAACCTCGAAGCCTTGAACCTGGACATGAACGGCTCGGCGATCAAGATCGACAGCCGCTGCCAGACCAGCATGCGCAATGTGTGGGCCATCGGCGACCTCAGCGGTGAACCGATGCTCGCCCACCGGGCCATGGCCCAGGGCGAAATGGTCGCCGAACTGATCAGCGGTAAATCCCGCGAATTCAACCCGGCCGCGATCCCGGCGGTGTGCTTCACCGACCCGGAACTGGTAGTGGTCGGCAAGACCCCGGACGAAGCCAGGGCGGCCGGGCTGGACTGCATCGTGTCGAGCTTCCCGTTCGCCGCCAATGGCCGGGCCATGACCCTGGAGTCGAAAACCGGCTTCGTGCGGGTAGTGGCGCGCCGCGACAATCACCTGATCGTCGGCTGGCAGGCGGTAGGCGTTGGCGTCTCGGAACTGTCCACGGCCTTCGGCCTGAGCCTGGAAATGGGTTCACGCCTGGAAGACGTGGCGGGCACCATCCACGCCCACCCGACCCTCGGCGAAGCGGTACAGGAAGCAGCCCTGCGGGCCCTGGGGCATGCATTGCATCTATAAAATGGCGAAGTTCAAATGTGGGAGCGGGCTTGCTCGCGAAAGCGGTGGATCAGCACCGAATGCATCGAATGACACGCCGCATTCGCGAGCAAGCCCGCTCCCACACAAGCCAAGAATGAAGTATTGTTGCGCCCATCCAGAAATAAACCATAAGCCTGCCTTCGACCAGGCGGTTGACAAAAGATAGAGGGTGTCATGGGTAACGAAAGCATCAATTGGGACAAGCTGGGTTTTGACTACATCAAGACCGACAAGCGTTTCCTCCAGACCTGGAAAGACGGCGAGTGGCAAAAAGGCACCCTGACCGACGACAACGTGCTGCACATCAGCGAGGGCTCCACCGCCCTGCACTACGGCCAGCAATGCTTTGAAGGCCTCAAGGCCTACCGCTGCAAGGACGGTTCGATCAACCTGTTCCGCCCCGACCAGAATGCCGCGCGCATGCAGCGCAGCTGTGGCCGCCTGCTGATGCCACAAGTGCCGACCGACGCCTTCATCGAAGCCTGCAAGGAAGTGGTCCGCGCCAACGAGCGGTTCATCCCGCCGTACGGCACCGGCGGCGCGCTGTACCTGCGCCCGTTCGTGATCGGCACCGGTGACAACATCGGCGTGCGCACCGCGCCGGAATTCATCTTCTCGATCTTCTGCATCCCGGTCGGCGCCTACTTCAAGGGCGGCCTGACCCCGCACAACTTCCTGATCTCCGGCTACGACCGTGCGGCTCCCAACGGCACCGGCGCAGCCAAGGTCGGTGGCAACTACGCCGCCAGCCTGATGCCCGGTTCCCTGGCGAAAAAAGCCAACTTCGCCGACTGCATCTACCTCGACCCGGCCACCCACTCGAAGATCGAAGAAGTCGGCTCGGCCAACTTCTTCGGGATCACCCACGACAACAAGTTCGTCACCCCGAACTCGCCGTCGGTGTTGCCAGGCATCACCCGCCTGTCGCTGATCGAGCTGGCAAAATCGCGCCTGGGCCTGGAAGTGGTTGAAGGCGACGTGCTGATCGACAAGCTGTCGGACTTCAAGGAAGCCGGCGCCTGCGGCACCGCCGCCGTGATCACCCCGATCGGCGGCATCGAGTACAAAGACAAGCTGCACGTGTTCTACAGCGAAAAAGAAGTCGGCCCGGTCACCCAGAAGCTCTACAAAGAGCTGACTGGCGTACAGTCCGGCGACGTCGAAGCGCCTGAGGGCTGGATCGTCAAGGTATAAGCAACACTGCAAAACCAAACTGTGGGAGCGGGCTTGCTCGCGAATACGGAGTGTCAGTCGACAGATTTATTGACTGATCCACCGCATTCGCGAGCAAGCCCGCTCCCACATTTGATTTCAGCGTTTGGAAAACCGACGTTCAAGCTTTATCCATCGGGATGTTTTCCAGGATCTTCTTGCCCATGCTGATCCGCGGCTCCGCGCCATAACCCAGCGCCTCATAAAACCCCATCACCGCGTCATTGCCACTGGTGATCTGCAGGTTGATCTTCATGCAACCCAGCGCCGTCAACGCCTGCTCCGCATGCCGCACCAACGAGGCGCCCAGGCCCTGGCGGCGATAGTCGTTGTGCACCGCCACTGAATACAACCAGCCACGATGCCCGTCGTAGCCGGCGAGGATGGTACCGATCACCGCCTTCTTGTCGGTGGCCACGAAGAACAACCCATCGTTGACCGCCAGCTTCTTGTCGATCGCCAGGCTCGGCAGGTTATGCGCCGCGTCATAACCAAACGCCGCCTGCCACAACGCCACCACCTGCGCCCGATGGGCCCGATCGCGATAGACGCCGATGGGATGGCGGGATGACAACGCCTTCTCCATCACCAGCGTGCGTTCATTGCCATGGTAGACATCGCGCACCGTGTGGAAACCCAGCTTGGTGTAGAACGGCTCGGCCGTCAGCGAAGACGGCACATGCAACAAGGTCACCCCGGCTTCCCGGGCGCGCAGCTCGATTTCAATCATCAGCAAGCGCCCGATGCCCTGCCCTTGCAGCGCCGGATTGACGAAGACCGAGCGCACCACATTGGCGTCAAGTGCCGCCGTGGCAACGATCACCTCATCCTGAATAGCCACCAGCACCGTTCGACGCGCGAGCAACGCCACGACAGCCTCGGGAGTAAAGTTGCTCGCCACCCGCGCAATCACATCCGCCGGATAATCCCGGGCGTTGCTGTCATGCAGGGCCGCCAGGATGACCTGGCTGATGCCCTCGGCATCGGTAGTTTGGGCGAGACGAACTTCAGTGGGCATGGTTTCTCCATCCAGACAAAAAACCTCAGGCAACACAATACCAATGTGGGAGCGGGCTTGCTCGCGAAGGCGGTGTATCAGCCACCGAATTTATTAACTGACCCACCGCTTTCGCGAGCAAGCCCGCTCCCACATTTTGATCTCCACTCACCTCCACAGCCGATTCGGCTGCCCCACCCCACTTTTCAGCTTTCCCGGCTGAGCCACCCCCTCAGTTCAGCCGGGATTCTTCCTTCACACCGCACAAAATAGCCTCACTGCCCAACCCATGGACCCGTGCCCCCCATGCAAACCACCAACACTGTCCTGATGATCCGCCCGGCGCACTTCGCCTTCAACCCGGACACCGCGATCAACAACCGCTTCCAGCGTGCGCCCCTCGACCCGGTGGCGGCACAGCAGAAAGCGCTGGAAGAGTTCGACGGCTACGTCGACACCCTGCGCCACCACGGCGTGGAAG
This sequence comes from Pseudomonas sp. P7758, assembly GCF_013386485.1. Lineage (NCBI taxonomy): Bacteria > Pseudomonadati > Pseudomonadota > Gammaproteobacteria > Pseudomonadales > Pseudomonadaceae > Pseudomonas > Pseudomonas sp. P7758. The sequence goes on from NZ_JACARS010000099.1 coordinate 16,786, forward strand.
TGCTGGTGGTACAAGACACCCCCGCTCCCCATACCCCGGATTCGATCTTCCCCAACAACTGGTGGAGCAGCCACGCCGATGGCAGCCTGGTGCTGTACCCGATGGAAGGCCAGAACCGACGACTGGAACGCGACAAAGGCGTGCTGCAAGTGCTGGAGCAACGCTTCGCGATCCACAACACCATCGACTTCAGCCACCTCGAACAACAGAACATGTTCCTCGAAGGCACCGGCAGCATGGTCCTCGACCGCCAGCACCGCATCAGCTACGCCTGCCATTCCGGGCGGACCCATCAGGATGCCCTCCGCCAGTTCGCCGAACGCCTTGACTACCAGGTCTGCGTATTCCACGCCGTCGACCGCCACCACGCGCCGATCTACCACAGCAACGTAATGATGAGTGTCGGCCGCGACCTCTCCGTGGTGTGCCTGCAAGCCCTGCCCGATGACCACGAGCGCCAGGCCCTTGAACGCTCCCTGCGCGATACCGGCAAAGACATCGTCGCCCTGGACTTCGACCAGTTGGAAGCCTTCGCCGGCAACATGCTCGAAGTCCATGACCGCGACGGCCAGCCGCTGCTGGTGATGTCGGCCAGCGCCTGGGGCTCCCTCAAGCCCGCCCAGCGCCAGCACGTGGAGCGCCACACCCGGCCGGTGGTGGTGAACATCGACAACATCGAACGCATCGGCGGCGGCAGTGCCCGCTGCATGTTGGCGGAAGTACATCTGCCCGCCCGCCCCTCATTTCAATAAGGAGTCTTCCCATGACCCGCTATATCGACGTCAACGACTTGAGCTACCTGGTTTCGCAAAAAGGCCTGCAAACCTGCATCACCGAGATGGCCGAGTACATCCGCGCCGACTACCTGCGCTGGCAGGACTTTGAAAAATGCGCGCGCCTGGCCAACCATTCCCCCGAGGGCGTGATCGAGCTGATGCCGGTGTCCGACGCGTCGCTGTACGCCTTCAAATACGTGAACGGCCACCCGAAAAACACCCAGAGCGGCATGCTCACCGTCATGGCCTTCGGCGCCCTGGGTGATGTGGACACCGGCAAACCGGTGCTGCTGGCGGAAATGACCCTGACCACTGCGATCCGCACGGCCGCCACCTCGGCCCTGGTGGCGCGCTACCTGGCCCGGGACAACAGCCGCAGCATGGCGCTGATCGGCAACGGCTCCCAGAGCGAGTTCCAGGCCCTGGCCTTCCACGCGATGCTGGGCATCACTGAAATCCGCCTGTTCGACATCGACGCCAAGGCCACCGCCAAACTGGCCGCCAACCTCAAAGCCTTCCCGGCGATCAAGGTGATCCTGGCAGGCAGCGTTGCCGAAGCCGTGAAAGGCGCCGACATCGTCACCACCGTCACCGCCGACAAGGCCTACGCCACCATCCTCACGGACGAGATGATCGAACCGGGCATGCACCTGAATGCCGTCGGTGGCGACTGCCCCGGCAAGACCGAACTGGACCGACGAATCGTCGAACGGGCCCGCGTGATTGTCGAGTACGAGCCACAAAGCCGCATCGAAGGCGAAATCCAGCACATGCCGGAAGATTCGCCGGTCACCGAGCTGTGGCAAGTGATCAACGGCCAGGCGCCAGGCCGCGAAAACGCGCGCCAGGTCACCCTGTTCGACTCGGTAGGTTTTGCCATCGAAGACTACTCCGCCCTGCGTTACGTACTGGACGTGGCCAAGGCGCTGGACGTGGGCAGCGAACTGGAACTGGTGCCGGACCTTGCCGACCCCAAGGACCTGTTTGCCCGCCTGGCCCAAGCACCGGTGGCACAGCAGAAAAAGCGCGCCTGAGACCGCTCTGGCCTGCCGCTTTGCGTGAAAGGCAGGCCGGAAAAACCCGGTCAACAAGCCGATTCAGCGGGTGCCGCAGCCGTTTCCGCTGTGACCCGCGTTTTAACAGCACATTCCGCCCGCCGCGGCAGGGGTAAACGACACAAAAAACGCACCATCTTGAAGCATTCTCTCTGACAACAAACAGCCCAATGTGGCGAGGGAGCTTGCTCCCGCTGGAGTGCGTAGCGCTCCCGGGATTTTGGG
>NZ_JACARS010000100.1:0-2932 GCF_013386485.1 Pseudomonas sp. P7758
TGTTGGCTGACCCACCGCATTCGCGAGCAAGCCCGCTCCCACATTTCGATTGTGTTCCAGCCATAAAAAACGCCGACGCTGTAGAAGCCGTCGGCGTTTAAACCTTGAAGGAGGTTTTTGGGTTCGATCAGAACGCCGGCACGACCGCGCCGTTGTATTTCTTCTCGATGAAAGCTTTCACTTCAGGGCTGGTCAGGGCTTTGGCCAGCTTCTGGATCGCGTCGCTGTCCTTGTTGTCCGGGCGGGCAACCAGGAAGTTCACGTACGGCGACTTGGCGTCTTCGATGATCAACGCGTCCTTGGCCGGGTTCAGGCCGGCTTCCAGGGCGTAGTTGGTGTTGATCAGGTCCAGGTCAACCTGGTCCAGGACGCGTGGCAGCAGCGCCGATTCCAGCTCTTTGAATTTCAGGTTTTTCGGGTTGCTGGCGATGTCTTTCGGCGTGGCCAGGGCGTTGGTCGGGTCTTTCAGAGTGATCACGCCAGCCTTTTGCAGCAGCAGCAGGGCACGGCCGGAGTTGCTGCCTTCGTTCGGGATGGCCACGGTGGCGCCATCTTTGAGCTCAGAGATGTTTTTGATTTTTTTCGAGTAGCCGCCGAAGGGTTCAACGTGCACACCCACTACGGTGACCAGGTTGGTGCCTTTACCCTTGTTGAAGTTTTCCAGGTACGGCAGGGTCTGGAAGTAGTTGGCGTCCAGACGCTTCTCGGCCACCTGTACGTTCGGTTGTACGTAGTCGGTGAAGACTTTGATTTCCAGGTCCACGCCTTCTTTGGCCAGGGTCGGCTTGACCAGCTCAAGGATCTCGGCGTGCGGGATCGGGGTAGCGGCTACCACCAGTTTCTCGTTGGCCTGGGCGAAGCTTGCAGTCAGGGCAGCCGCCAGTGCGGTAAACAACAGAACCTTTTTCATGCAGTGTCCTTATCGAAAATCCGGGTCGTCTGGGACGGCCGCTTTTTTAGTGGATGCCAGCGAAGTGCTATCGCGGCGTGGAGCGGACAATACCGAGGTTTTTTATTCCAGAACAATACTTTTTATTCACTTTGATATTCCATTTTGTTCATGCAGGAGCCCGTCTTGCCGGCGATGGCGGTCTTGAGCCTTGCGATGCCCCTGAGGACGCCATCGCCGGCAAGCCGGGCTCCTACAAAACAACGTGTTCTTTAAGATAGCTTTTGAGGGCTTCAACCTCGGCGGCGCTGGCGTGGCCAAGAATTCGCCGCACCTGCTCCACAGGCGAACCCGCCACGGGCAGGTTCAAATGCTCAGGCAGAATCTCGTCGCCACTGCTGACCAGCAAGGCAAAGTGAATCACGTTCTCCAACTCCCGGGTGTTGCCCGGCCAGCTATGATGCTCCAGCACGCGCTGGGCTTCGTCGCTGATCAGCGGCACCGGCAGGTCGAGGCGCTGGCTGTAGATGCCGAGGAAATATTCGGCCAGTGACAGGATGTCGCCCACCCGCTCGCGCAGTGCGGGCAGCTCCAGTTGGCCTTCGCTGAGGTAATGGAACAGGCGCTCATGAAACTTGCCGGCCGCCACGGCCTGGGCGAGGTCGATGCTGGTGGCCGCCACCAGCCGCACATCCACCGGGCTTGGCTGATGGGCGCCGACGCGGGTGACTTCGTGGTTTTCCAGCGCCGCCAGCAGCTTGACCTGGATTGGCAGCGGCAAGTCGCCGATTTCATCCAGGTACAACGTGCCGCCGTTGGCCGAGCCAAACCAGCCGGCGCGGCTGCTGGCTGCGCCGCTGTGGCTGCCTGCGGCGTAGCCGAACAGTTCGGCGTCGGCGTATGTCGGGCTGATGGCGCCGCAATTCACCGAGACAAACAGGCCGGTGCGGTCGCTGCCACGGTGGATATGCCGGGCGAGCAACTCCTTGCCGCTGCCGGTTTCGCCGCGGATCAACACGGGCAAGGCACGGGGGGCGAGGTTTTCGAGGTCTTCGCGCAGTTGCCGCGAACGCGGGTCGACAAACACCAGCGCCTTGGCACGAATGCTCAGGGGGCTTTTTTCGGCGTCGGGGAAGGTCAGCAGGGGCTGACCGAAGGTTTCATGCAGGCTCATGGCAGGCTCCCGCCCCATCCACGAAGGGGAAGGGGCGTTTAAAAAATTTTATGCACGGCGCCGGGAGTGATGTTCCAGGCGATTTTGCAGGCGATAGAGGTAGGCGAAACCCTGTTCCCAGCGTTGATGGCCGGACTTCACGTTGATGTGCCCGGCGCCCGCGAGAATTCCTGCTTCGGCGCCCCAGTTACGTGCCAGTTCCAGGGCGCGGGTGGCGCTGACGGCGCTGTCGTTGTCGGAGCTGACGACCTGGCTTGGGAAGGGCAACAGGTGGCTGGGGATTGGCGCAAAGTTACGCAGGGCGGGTGCGCAGGCAGGGCGTTCGACATCGGCCGGGGCCACCAGCAGGGCGCCGCGTACCTGACGCAGGAACTGCACCGGTGCGGTGGCCGCCCAATGGGCGACGGTGATGCAGCCCAGGCTGTGGGCGATCAGAATCACCGGGGTGCTGTCGGCGGCGATGGCTTCGGCCAGGGCGGCCACCCAGTCTTCGCGGCGTGGGGTGAGCCAGTCGGCCTGCTCCACGCGCGCGCTGTTGGGCAGGCTGTTCTGCCAATGACTTTGCCAATGATCTTCTGGCGATCCTTGCCAGCCCGGCACGATCAGATAACGAATCGACTCGCTGTGCATGGGTGTGCCCTCCTGCAGCGTTTAACGTTGTGGGTCAGTATAGGCACGGGGTATATATTCGTTAAGGAATAAGAAGCTATTTATTAATAACCAAAAATCGAGTGTTAAAAGCCAAATCAAAAACCAGAGCGAAAGCAGAGCTGCTTTTCTGTGGGAGCTGGCTTGCCTGCGATGCAGACAACTCGGTACATCAGACACACCGAGGAGATGCCATCGCAGGCAAGCCAGCTCCCACATTT
>NZ_JACARS010000101.1:0-43693 GCF_013386485.1 Pseudomonas sp. P7758
GGTTTAGCCGCGCCGGGCCATGGATGGCCCGTGCGGCGGCCCGCGGAGCAATGCCGGAGTGAGGGAACGCCGAGCCACAGCGAGGCGCCGACAGGCGGGGCAGAGCGTTTTGGTTACTTTTGCGCTTTTCAAAAGTGACCCGCTGTAAGAGCGGAACCCATAGTCGCCATTACAAAAATAACGGATATGCCCCCGATTCATCGCGCCCACCCCGGCCTGCGCTTCTGCACAAACGCCTGAGTCCCCTCAACCCCTTCCTCACCACAAACCGCCTCGGCAAACCACTCGGCAGCCTGGTCCAACAACGGCCCCAACGCCTGCTCACCACTGGCCAGCAGCAACGCCTTGGTCCGCGCATTAGCCCCCGGAGCACACCGCAAAACCTGCCCCAACACCTCATCCAGCCGCTCCGCCAACGCCTGCGGATCGTGCTCCACAAAATGCACCAACCCCAACCGCAGCGCCTCAACCCCATCAAACCGCGCCGCCGTCAAAGCCAGCCGCCGCGCTTGGGTCAGCCCGATACGCTTCACCACAAACGGCGCAATCTGCGCCGGCAATAACCCGAGGCCGGTCTCCGGCAACCCAAACTGCGCCTGATGATCCGCAATCGCCACATCACTGACACACACCAACCCAAACCCACCGCCCAGCACGGCACCCTCAAGCACCACAATCACCACCTGCGGCAGCGCCTCCACTTCCTGCAACAGCGTACCGAACGCCCGGTTCAACGCCTGCAAGCCGCCCGCGGCTCCCGCGCGAGCCATGTCCTTCACATCGCCACCGGCCGAAAAATGCCCACCCGCGCCGCTGATAACCAACGCCCGCACGCTCTTGTCCCCAGCCACATCGGCCAGTACCGCACGCAGTTCGTTGACCATTTCCAGGCTCATGGCATTGCGGCTGTCCGGCCGATTGAGGGTCACATGCAGCACCCCGTTATGCGGTTCCAGCAACAACGTGTTCACGACTTCTTCCCCGGCAGGGTGCCCATCAATTTGCAGATGATCCCCAGCATGATCTCGTCCGCCCCACCACCAATCGACACCAGCCGCACATCGCGATAAGCCCGGGCCACCGGGTTGTCCCACATGAACCCCATGCCGCCCCAATATTGCAGGCAACTGTCGCTGACTTCGCGCCCCAGGCGCCCGGCCTTGAGCTTGGCCATGGAGGCCAGGCGCGTCACGTCCTGGCCCTTGATGTACTGCTCGGTGGCCTGGTATACCAGCGCCCGCAGGCATTCGATTTCGGTGGACAGTTCGGCCAGGCGGAAGTGGATCACCTGGTTGTCGATCAGCGCCTTGCCGAAGGTCTTGCGTTCCTTGCAGTAATCGATGGTGCTGTCGATGCAGTACTCCAGGCCCTTGACCATATTGGCCGCGCCGAACAGCCGCTCTTCCTGGAACTGCAGCATCTGCATCATGAATCCCGCACCTTCATGGCCGATGCGGTTGCGCTGGGGGATGCGCACGTCGTCGAAAAACACCTGGGCGGTTTCCGAGCTGTGCATGCCGAGCTTTTCCAAGGGCGGGCTGACGCTGATGCCGGGGGTGTTCATCGGCACCATGATCAGCGACTTGTTGATGTGCGGCTTGTCGTCCGAGGTGTTGGCCAGCAGGCAGATGAAGTCGGCGCTCGGTGAGTTGGTGATCCACATCTTGCTGCCGTTGATCACGTAGTCAGTGCCGTCCTTGCGGGCATGGGTTTTCAGCCCGGCCACGTCGGAGCCGGCGCCGGTTTCCGAAACGCCGATGCAGCCCACCTGTTCGCCGCTGATGGCCGGGCGCAGGAATTCTTCGCGCAATTCATCGGAGCCGAAGCGGGCGAGGGCCGGGGTGCACATGTCGGTCTGCACGCCGATGGACATCGGGATGCCGCCGCAGCGAATGCTGCCGAACTCTTCGGCGGCGACGATCGAGTAGCTGTAGTCGAGGCCCATGCCACCGAATTTTTCCGGCTTGGAGATACCCAGCAAACCGAGGTCGCCGGCCTTGCGGAAGATCTCGTGGATCGGAAAGCGTCCGGCCTTTTCCCACTCATCCACATGCGGGTTGATCTCGCGCTCGACAAAGCCACGGACGGTGCGACGCAGTGCTTCGTGTTCCTGGGTGAAGATCATTTTTATTGTTCTCCCTATGGGGACGCGGGGCGTCCCGGGCTGCATTCCCACGCGGAGCGTGGGAACAATCATCAAAACCGCGCTGCACCAAAGCTGTTGGGCTGTAGTTGCCGCACCTCGGCCTCGTGGCAGATGTCCAGCAGAAACCCGAGCAAGGTCCGTGTATCCCGTGGGTCAATCAGCCCGTCGTCCCACAGGTTCGCGCTGCCATAAAGGGCGGTGGACTGGCTGTCGAGTTTCTGTGCGGTGACCTGTTCGAGCATGTCGAGCACCTTGGGGTCGGGCACCAGGCCGTCTTTCAGTTGCTTGGCTTCGGTGACGATCCGCAGCACCTTGCCCGCCTGGGCGCCGCCCATCACGGCGGTGCGACTGTTGGGCCAGGCGAAGATAAAACGCGGGTCGAGCCCACGGCCGCACATCGCATAGTTGCCGGCACCGTAGGAGCCGCCGACGACGATGGTCAGTTTCGGCACCCGCGCATTGGCCACCGCCTGGATCATCTTCGCGCCGTGCTTGATCACGCCTTGCTGTTCCGACTCGGTGCCCACCATGAAGCCGGTGGTGTTGTGGAAGAACAGCAGCGGTGTCTGGCTCTGGTCGCACAGCTGGATAAATTGCCCGGCCTTGCTCGCACCCTTCGGGGTGATCGGCCCGTTGTTGCCGATAAAGCCACAGGCGCGGCCCTGGATATGCAGGTGGCCGCAGACGGTGTGCGGGTCGAACTCGCCCTTGAATTCGAGGAAGTTGGAAGCGTCCGCCAACCGCGCGAGGATTTCGCGCACGTCGTAGGGCTTTTTCGGATCGTCGGGGATCAGCCCCAACAGCTCGTCAATCGGGTACAGCGGCTCGCTGTAAGCGCGCTTTGGCACAGGCGGCAAGCGGTCATCCCACGGCAACAGGCTGACAATCTCACGCACGATGCGCACGCCGTCAGCGTCGTTTTCCGCCAGGTATTCAGCGGTGCCGGCGGTTTGCGCATGCATCTCGGCGCCGCCCAGTTCTTCATCGGTGGCGACTTCGCCGGTGGCGGCCTTGAGCAGCGGCGGGCCGGCCAGGAACAGCTTGGCCTTGCCACGCACCACCACCACGTAATCCGAAAGACCCGGCTGATAAGCGCCGCCCGCCGTGGCCGAGCCATGCACCACGGTGATCTGCGGCAGGCCCATGGCCGACATCCGCGCCTGGTTGGCGAAGCTGCGGGCGCCTTCGACGAAAATCTCGGCGGCGTAGTTGAGGTTGGCGCCGCCGCTTTCTGCCAGCGTCACCACCGGCAGTTTGTTTTCCATGGCGATCTGTTGCAGGCGCAGGGATTTTTTCAGGCCCGAGGGGGAAATGGTCCCGCCCTTGATCGCGCTGTTGTTGGCCACCACCAGCATGCGCACGCCGCTGACGTAGCCGATGCCGGCGATCAACCCGCCCCCAGCGGCGCTGCCGTCTTTGTCATCGTGCAGTTTGTAGCCGGCCAGGCTCGCCAGTTCAAGGAACGGCGCGCCGGGGTCGAGCAATAAATTCAGGCGTTCCCGTGGCAGCAGTTGCCCGCGCTTGTCAAACCTGGCCTTGGCTTCGGCGGCCTTGCCCAGCAGGTTTTGCTCCAGCTGGCGCAATTGATTGACGCCCGTGAGCATCGCTTCGCGGTTCTGCGCGAATTGCGGGCTGTGGGCGTCGAGTTGCGAGTCGATCACCGGCATGGCTTATTTCTCCTCCTTGAGCACGTCCGGCAAGTAAGCCCGGTGGAAACCATTAAAGGACACGCTCGGCGGTTGCGCCTTGTGCAGCGGCCAGGCGCGGCTGCCCAGGCTGGCGGCGCCGTCGATGCGCAAGGTGCTGCCGCTGACGAACGCGGCGGCGGGGCTGAGCAAGAACACAATCGCCGCGCTGACTTCCGATTCGGTGCCGATGCGCTTGAGCGGTACATGCTCGCGCAAGGTCGGGATCACCGCCTTGAATGCGCCTTCGTAGGTGTCCATGCCGCTGGAGGCAATCCAGCCCGGCGCCACGGCGTTGACCCGCACCCCGGCGTAACCCCATTCAACGGCGGCGGTCTTGGTGAGGTTGTCCATGCCCGAACGTGCCGCACCGGAGTGGCCCATGCCGGGCATGCCGCCCCACATGTCGGCGAGCATGTTGACGATGGACCCGCCGTGCTTGCTCATGCTCTGGTTGAACACTTCCCGGGCCATCAGGAAACCGCCCACCAGGTTGGTGCGCAACACGGTTTCAAAGCCCTTCTGGTTGATCGACGCGAGCGGCGAGGGGTACTGGCCGCCGGCGTTGTTCACCAGGCCATGAATCGGGCCGTGCTCCTGCAGGACCTGGCCGACCAGCGCCTTGACCGCTTCTTCATCACGAATATCGCAGGCCTGCCAGCTGGCGCGACCGCCGTCCTCACTGATCTCCGCCGCCACCGTTTGCAGTTTTTCCGGCTTGCGCCCCACCAGAATCACATGGGCGCCGAGGGCTGCCAGCTCGTGGGCGGTGCAACGGCCAATGCCACTGCCGCCGCCGGTAACGATGATGGTCTGCCCCTGGAACAGGTCTTCTTTGAAGATCGAGTCGAAGGCCACGGCGTGGGTCCTTTAAGTGAATTGATCGGCAATGTGCTGCGGCACGGCAATCGGGATTTCCAGCAACTGTTGGGCGAAGGCCTTGCCTTGGGGATCGATGCGCAGGCTGGCAATCCCGCCGCCACCCAGGGCGTTTTCCAGCAGGAAGTTCAGGCTGTGGCTGCCGGGCAAATACCAGCGCTCGACGCGGCCGTGGATCGGGTCGAGCACGTGGCTCATCCAGTCGACGATCACTTCGGGCGTCAGCGCCTCGGCGATCCACGGCAGGTACTCGGGCTCGCGGGCGATCACCCCGATGTTGCTGTGGTTGCCCTTGTCGCCGGAGCGGGCCACGGCCAGCTTGACCAGCGGCACGTTGGCGTCGGCGCGGCCTTGGGGTTTGGGCGGGTCGATCAATGCGATCGAGGTGTTCAGCGGTTTGGCGACGGGCAATTCGCAGGCATGCCGTTCGCCAAGGAAGTCGACCTGCAATTGGCAGGCGCTTTTATCGATCAGGAATGAAAACAACCGAATCAGCGGGTACACCGTGGGTCGCCCGCCGACGATCCCGGTGAGCCCCGGCGCCATGCCGGTGGCCGCCTGGGCAATCTCCCGGGCGAACACCACCAGCGCCTGTTTGCTGGGGTGACGCACCGCCAGTTTCACCACCACTTCGCGGCAGTCCTGGCGTTGGGCATGGGGGCCGTAGGTGGCTTCGCTGCCCAGCAGTTCGATGTTGATGTCGGTGTAGGGCGCCCAGCCGCGCTGGCTGAACAGCTCTGAGGTCTTGTTGATGATCGCCTGGCTGACCCGTTCGGCCTTGGCCACCGCGTCGATCCCGGCGATCAGGCAACTGGCGGTGCAGCGAAAACCATCCGGGTAGGTGGCGCTGATCTTGTACTGGTCGGTGGGCGGCAGGCCTTTGGCGCCGTGCAGGTGCACGCGGTTTTTGCCTTGTTGCCGGAGCTTGACCTGGCTGAAGTCGCAGATCACGTCGGGCAACAGGTAGGCGCGCGGGTCGCCGATTTCATACAGCAGTTGCTCGGCGACGCTCAGTTCGCTGATCAGTCCGCCGGTGCCCTCGACCTTGCTGACGGTGAACTGGCCGTCGGCACTGACCTCCACAATCGGGAAACCGATGTGTTCGTAGTCCGGCACCTCCCGCCAATCGGTGAAGTTGCCGCCGGTGCACTGCGCGCCGCATTCGATGATATGCCCGGCCAATGCCGCCTGGGCCAGGCGGTCGTAGTCCTGCCAGGACCAGTTGAATTCATGCACCAGCGCCGCGCTGACCACTGCGCTGTCGACCACACGGCCGGTGATGACGATATCGGCGCCCAGCTTCAACGCCTGCACGATACCGGGCGCGCCGAGGTAGGCGTTGGTGGATACGCACATCGGCGGCAAGGGCGCGCCGCTGAACATGTCGGTGACGCCGTGCAGTTGCTTGAACTGCGGTAGCAGGTCATCCCCCAGCAGTACGGCGATCTTCAACGGGATTCGGGCCTGGTCGCAGGCCGCCTGCAACGCGGCGGCGCAGGCCTGGGGGTTGATCCCGCCGGCGTTGCTGATCACGCGGATGCCCTGGCGCTGGATATCCGCCAGCAGCGGCGTCAGCACCTCGACGAAATCCGTGGCATAGCCGGCCTGGGGATCTTTCATTCGCGCTCCGGCGAGGATCGACAGGGTGACTTCCGCCAGGTAGTCGAACACCAGGTAATCCAGCGTGCCGCCGTGCACCAACTGCGCAGCGGCGGTGCAGGTGTCGCCCCAGAAGGCGCTGGCGCAGCCGATGCGTACCGTCTTGTTCATGGGGCGTCCTTCCTCTGGTTTGCTGATACCAACACTACCAAGCAAGCGCTTGGTTTGTAAACTCTGGTCATAACTTTGCCCCAAGCGCTTGCTTGGTTGGCTGCCACGGCCTAAATTGCCGCCCAAGACGTAACCAGAAGTTAAGGAGAGCAGCATGGATGAGCAAAAAGCCCTGCGGGTGATGCGCACCATGGTCGACGCCGGCCAATTGACCGACCCCGACAGTGCCCGTGGCAAGCTGCTGCAAACCGCGGCCCACCTGTTTCGCAACAAGGGTTTTGAGCGCACCACCGTGCGTGACCTGGCCGGCGCGGTCGGGATCCAGTCCGGCAGCATCTTTCATCACTTCAAGAGCAAGGACGAAATCCTGCGGGCGGTGATGGAGGAAACCATCCACTACAACACCGCCCTGATGCGCGCTTCCCTGGCCGAGGCGAGCAACGTGCGCGAGCGGGTGCTGGCGCTGATTCGTTGCGAATTGCAGTCGATCATGGGCGGCAGTGGCGAGGCCATGGCGGTGCTGGTGTATGAATGGCGTTCCCTGTCGGCCGAGGGCCAGGCCCAGGTGCTGGCCTTGCGCGATATCTACGAAGAGATCTGGTTGCAGGTGCTGGGGGAGGCGAAAAACGCCGGTTACATCAAAGGCGATGTGTTTATCACGCGGCGTTTCCTGACGGGCGCCTTGTCCTGGACCACCACCTGGTTTCGCGCCCAGGGCAGCATGACCCTCGATCAACTGGCCGACGAAGCCTTGCTGATGGTGTTGAAAGCTGACTAGCCCTTTCGCGCAAGCTATTAATTGTGTGGCAGAAAGTTGTCTCGATAGACAAAAACGCCTAGCTTAGCGGGATCAAAGTTTTCGACGGTGTGTGCCTTGATGTTTTCGCCTTGGCGATTGGCTGCAGGACTCTCAATATGGGCACTTGGCGCACTGTGGCTGATGCCTGCCTCGGCCGCCCAACTGGTGAGGGTCGGTGCTGCGCATTTCCCGCCATACACCGTGCGCCCGGAGCAGGGTGCCGACACCGGGTTGCTGCCGCAACTGGTGGAAGCCTTGAACGCCCTGCAAACCGACTACCAGTTTGTGCTGGTACCCACCTCGATTCCCCGGCGTTTTCGCGACTTCCAGCAAGGTCGGGTGGACATGGCGATCTTCGAAAACCCCAAGTGGGGCTGGCAGGATATTGCCCACACCGATGTCGACATGGGCCTGGAGGATGCGGAAATCTTCGTGGCCCAACAGGAGCCCGGTCGCGACCAATCGTATTTCGCCGACCTGACCGGCAAGCGCCTGGCGGTGTTCAGCGGCTATCACTACGCGTTCGCCAATTTCAACCCCGACCCCAAGTACATGGCGGAGCACTTCAACGCCACCTTGACCTATTCCCACGACAGCAACCTGCTGATGGTCGCCCGGGGCCGGGCCGACATTGCCCTGGTGACGCGTTCCTACCTCAGCGATTTCCTGGTGCGCAATTCCGATACGGCGGCGCAGTTCCTGGTGTCCGAGCGGATCGACCAGGTGTACCACCACTATGCGTTGCTGCGGCCCAAGGCGCCGATCTCGGGGCCGGCGTTCGCCGGGCTGCTCAAGCAGCTGAGGGACAACGGCCAGTTGCTGAAGATCTTCGAGCCTTACCGCATCGATGTGATGCCGGTACCGTGATCGTCTAAATTTTTGCCCTCGGCTCACGTCACTTGTTGAACTGTCGACGATTCGTGAGCCCATCCCATGTCCAATCTGAATGACCTGTCAGTGCTGCCCTTGCCGGCGGGACCCGCCCTGAATGCTGATGAAACTGATAGCCGCCTGAGCCTCACCCTTGAGGGCCAGCCGCTGATTCGCCTGCGCCTTGAGCGGGGTGATGAGGTGCAGGTGCATTTGCAGGAGCCCGCCAGTGTGCCGGCTGCCCGTGCCTTGTGGGCTGCGTGTTATTGGCTGTTTGCCAGGGAGCCCGGGCGTCAGCGACTGGTCTGGTGTCTTGAGCATGCGCCGGAAGATGCCTTGCGCAGTGGGTTGCTGGTGGCGACCGGGGTTGCCGGGCAGTTTCATTGCGAGCGCACGTTGTTCTGGCAGTTGCCGCAACCGTGGCTGGGGCAATCTCTCACGGGGACTTATCCGCAGCAGATGATCATCAGCGGCGGCAAGCGTCATCCTGCCCGTGCGCCGAAGCCGCGGGGCGAGGTGTATCGGCGGTTTGATGCGCGGCTGGGGGCGTGGATTTCACTGCGTACGGTGGAGATTGATGTTGATCTGGCGCGCTTCAATCGTTGGCAGAACAGTGCGCGGGTGGCGAATTTCTGGCAGGAAACCGGCAGCCTGGAACAGCATCGGGAGTATCTGGACAAGCTGGAAGCGGATCCCCATGCGTTGACGTTGATTGGCTGTTTCGATGATGAGCCGTTTGCTTATTTCGAGGCGTATTGGGCGAAGGAGGATCGGATTGCGCCGTTTTATGACGCGGCGGATTACGATCGCGGGATTCATATGCTGGTGGGCGAAGAGCACCACCGTGGTCCGCACAAGGTAGCGAGCTGGTTGTCGGCGCTGGTGCATTACTTGTTTCTCGATGATCCGCGTACGCAGCGTGTGGTGGCTGAGCCTCGGGCGGATAACGGGAAGATGATTGGGCATATGCAGAATCAGTGTTTCCACTGTGAGAAGGAGTTTGATTTTCCTCATAAGCGGGCGGCGTTGATGATTCTGGGGCGGGAACGGTTTTTTGAGCGGTGTGGGTTGGTTTGACTGAGCAAAAAATCTGAGTGCACGAAGATCAAATGTGGGAGCGGGCTTGCTCGCGAAAGCGCAGTGTCAGTCAATGCATGTGTGACTGACCCACCGCTTTCGCGAGCAAGCCCGCTCCCACATGGGATGTGTGGCGCGTCAGGCCCGCCGCGCAAACGTGTCGCTATGGGTCCCGGAAACCTTCCGGCAATGCACCAGCGCATCGCGAATCATAAAGTTCACCAACGTCGGTGAAACCCCCAGCTCCTTGGCAATATCCTTCTGCGGCACCCCGTGCAGCCGGTACATCTCAAACGCATAACGCGTGCGCTGAGGCAACTCGGTCAAGGCGTCGGCAATGTTCTCCAGCGTCGAAAAGTTGATGTGCGAGGTCTCAGGTGAAGCGCCGTGAATAACCACATTCAAGCCTTCCTCTTCCGTGCCGGAATATTTCAGCTCCAGCGCCTGCTTGCGGTAGTGATCAATAGCCAGGTTGCGCACGATCTGGAACAGGTAACTGAGCTGCGCCTTGAACGATGACGTGATGGTGGGGGCCGATTGCAACCGGAAGTAGGCGTCTTGCACCACGTCTTCGGCGCGGGATCGGCAGCCGGTAATACGCGCTGCGATCTTGACCAGGATCAGTCGATTGTCGACGAAGGCCTGGAGTAGGGGTGAGTCGCACCTGCCTGTGGATACTTGTTCCGTCATGGAAATCACCTTGTTGCAAGAGAAGGTTGGGGGAGGGCGTCCTTGCTGAGGCCTCCTACACATCGGGCAACAAATTATGCTTAATGATAATGATTGTCAAATGAGAAGACGAACTAATCTTATGCTTTATCGAGAGGTGTGAACGGCGTCTCGCTGACTAATTATTTCCCGGTGCCATCCGTTCTCATGGGTGAAAGGCCAGTTAACAAACCGGCCAAGGATCAGCGCCTGGAGGAGGACAAAATGGGTTTTTATCGTGTGAGCGGGAGTGGTCTGAAATGAACACGCCGGCTCGATTACGCCTGTTTTGCCTGCCTTACTCCGGCGCCAGCGCCATGGTCTACAGCCGCTGGCGACGGGCGCTGCCGGAGTGGTTGCAGGTGCGGCCGCTGGAGTTGCCGGGGCGCGGCATGCGCATGGACGAGCCGTTGCAGCGCGATATCAAAAAACTGGCCGGGCAACTGGCTGATGAGATCCGCGCCGAGCTGGACGGCCCCTACGCCTTGTTCGGCCACAGCCTCGGCGGCCTGCTGGCCTTCGAGCTGGCCCATGCCCTGCGCGAACGGGGTGCGCCGCCGCCATTGGCGCTGTTTGCCTCGGGTACCGCCGGCCCGGCCTGTCGCGATGTCAGCGAATACGCCATCGAGAAAAACGACGAACAACTGATCGCCCGCCTGCGAGAACTCAAGGGCACGGGCGAAGACGTGCTGGCCAACGCCGAACTGATGCAGTTGATGCTGCCGATCCTGCGGGCCGACTTCCTGCTGTGCGGCAGTTTCGAATACGGCGAGCGTGAGCCGCTGAGCCTGCCCATCCATGTATTCGGCGGCAAGCAGGACACGGTGCGCGCCGATCAACTGCTGGACTGGCAGCAAGACACCGCCAGCGGTTTCTCCCTCGACATGTTCGACGGTCACCACTTCTTCCTGGTGCAGCACGAGAGTTCCGTACTGCGCTGTGTGCGGCGTTACGCCGACGAACACCTGGCCCGCTGGCGCAACGACGCCGCGCGGCAGATGGCCCGGGCGACCGGCTGAACAAGCCCCCGGCCACACATTCCCCGATTTCCCAGTAAGCCGATTTCAGGCAGGAACCCCATAATGGACGCCTTCGAACTTCCCCGCACCCTGGTTCAGTCCCTTCAACGCCGCGCCGCGCAAACCCCGGATCGACTGGCGTTGCGCTTCCTTGCCGAGACGGCCGAACAGAGCGTTGTCCTCAGTTACCGCGACCTCGACCTGCGCGCCCGCACCATCGCCGCCGCCTTGCAGGCCGACGCCGGGCTGGGCGATCGTGCGGTGCTGCTGTTCCCCAGCGGGCCGGATTACGTCGCGGCGTTCTTTGGTTGCCTGTACGCCGGGGTCATCGCGGTGCCGGCCTATCCGCCGGAGTCCGCCCGCCGCCATCATCAGGAGCGGCTGCTGTCGATCATTGCAGACGCCGAGCCGCGGTTGCTGCTGACCACGTCCAGCCTCGGTGATTCGCTGGCGCAACTCGAAGGCGCGCCGCAGTTGCTGTGCGTTGACAGTCTCCATGTTGAAATCGCGGGCAATTGGATCGCGCCCAACTTGCAGGACGATGACATCGCCTTCCTGCAATACACCTCCGGCTCCACTGCGTTGCCCAAGGGCGTGCAAGTGACCCACGGCAACCTGGTGGCCAACGAATTGCTGATCCGTCGCGGCTTCGGCATCGACCTGAACCCCGACGACGTGATCGTCAGCTGGTTGCCGCTGTACCACGACATGGGCCTGATCGGCGGGCTGCTGCAGCCGATCTTCAGCGGTGTGCCGTGCGTATTGATGTCGCCGGCGTACTTCCTTGGCCGGCCATTGCGCTGGCTCGAAGCGATCAGCGAATACGGCGGCACCATCAGCGGCGGGCCGGACTTCGCCTATCGCTTGTGCAGCGAGCGAGTCAGCGAATCGGCATTGGATCGCCTGGACCTGAGCAAATGGCGCGTGGCGTATTCCGGCTCCGAGCCGATCCGCCTCGACACCCTCGAACGCTTCGCCGAGAAGTTCGCCGCCTGCGGTTTTACTCCGAACAATTTCTTCGCCTCCTACGGCTTGGCGGAGGCCACCTTGTTCGTTGCCGGCGGCACCCGTGGCCACGGCATCCCGGCCCTGCGCCTGGACGAACAGGCTCTGGCCGCCAATCGCGCCGAGCCAGGGCAGGGCGCGGCGATCATGAGTTGCGGCACCAGCCAGCCCGAGCACGCGGTGCTGATTGTCGACCCCGCCACCCTGGCGACGCTCCCCGACAATGCCGTCGGTGAAATCTGGGCCACCGGCCCGAGCATCGCCCATGGTTATTGGCGCAACCCTGAAGCCACCGCCAAGACCTTCGTCCAGCACGAAGGCCGTACCTGGCTGCGGACCGGCGACCTCGGGTTTATCCGCGAAGGTGAAGTGTTCATCACCGGCCGGCTGAAAGACCTGCTGATCGTGCGGGGCCACAACCTGTATCCCCAAGACATCGAGCAAGCCATCGAGCGTGAAGTGGAAGTGGTGCGCAAGGGCCGGGTCGCCGCGTTCGCGGTGAATGACCAGGGCCTGGAAGGCATCGGTATTGCTGCCGAAATCAGCCGCAGCGTGCAGAAAATCCTGCCGCCGGAAGCACTGATCAAGGCGATTCGCCAGGCGGTGGCCGAAGCCTGCCAGGAAGCGCCGAGCGTGGTGGTGTTGCTCAACCCCGGTGGCTTGCCGAAAACGTCCAGCGGCAAGGTGCAGCGCTCGGCCTGCCGCACACGCCTGGCGGACGGCAGCCTCGACAGTTATGCGCAGTTCCCCGGCGTGCAGGCGCCGGTCGGCGATGCTGTCCTGCAATCCGAACTGCAAAACCAGATTGCCGCGATCTGGTGCGAGCAATTGCAGGTGACGCAGGTCGCCGCCGACGATCACTTCTTCCTGCTGGGGGGCAACTCCATCAGCGCCACCCAGGTCGTCGCCCGGCTGCGGGAAACCCTCGGCTTGGAACTGAACCTGCGCCTGTTGTTCGAAGCGCCCACCCTGGCCGCCTTCGCCACCAGCGTCGGGCAATTGCAGCAGGACGGCGGCGTGGCCCAAGGCGCAATCCATGGGTTGTCGCGACAGGAAGACCTGCCGCAATCCCTCGCGCAAAACCGCTTGTGGATCACCTGGCAACTCGACCCGCACAGCAGCGCCTACACCATTCCCGGCGCCTTGCGGTTGCGCGGCGAGCTGGATGAAGACGCGGTGCGCTCAAGCTTCCAGCAATTGATCCAGCGCCACGAAGCCCTGCGCACGCGCTTCTTCGAGCGCGATGGCCAAGCCTTACAGCGGGTCGACGCCAAGGCTGATTTCGACCTGCAAGTCATCGACCTCAGCGATTTGCCTGCCGCTGAGCGGGAAGCCCGCGCCAAGCAGATTCGTGAAGACGAAGCCCGCACCCAGTTCGACCTGGAGAAAGGCCCGCTGCTGTGGGTAACGCTGGTACGCCTGGATGACGAAGACCACCAACTGCTGGTGACGATGCACCACATCATCGCGGACGGCTGGTCGCTGAACGTGTTGATCGACGAATTCTCGCGACTGTACGCCGCTGCGTCCCAGGGCCAACCCCTGGAGCTGCCAGCGCTGGCCCTGCAATACGCCGACTACGGAAGTTGGCAGCGCCAGTGGCTGGCCGAAGGCGAGGGCCAGCGGCAACTGGCTTACTGGAAACAACAACTGGGCGACGAGCACCCAACCCTGAGCCTGGCCACCGATCACCCGCGTTCGGCGCAGCACCTGCGCAGTGCCTCGCGTCACAGTGTGCGTGTGAGCACGAGCCTCGGCGAAGCCATTCGCAAGACTGCCCAAAGCCACGAATCCACGCCGTTCATGCTGTTGCTCGCGGCGTTCCAGAGCCTGCTCTATCGCTACAGCGGCCAGCGCGATATCCGCATCGGCGTGCCCAACGCCAACCGTCCGCGCCAGGAAACCCAAGGCCTGATCGGGTTCTTTATCAACACCCTCGTACTGCGCGCCGAACTGGATGCGCGCCTGCCCTTCGCCGAGTTGCTGACGGCAACCCGCACCGCAGCGCTGGGCGCCCAGGCCCATCAGGACCTGCCTTTCGAACAACTGCTGGAAGCCTTCCCCCAAGCTCGGGAACAAGGCCTGTTCCAAGTGATGTTCAACCACCAGCAACGTGACCTCGGCGCCCTGCGCCGCTTGCCGGGCCTGCTTGCCGACGAGCTGGCATGGCACAGCCGCGAAGCCAAGTTCGACCTGCAACTTCACACTGAAGAAGACCGCAACGGGCGCCTGAGCCTGTCCTTCGACTACGCCGATGAGCTGTTCGACGCCGCCACCATCGAGCGCCTGGCCGGGCACTTCATCAACCTGCTGCAAGCCATCTGCGAACAGCCGCAACAGGCCATCGGCGACCTGAAGCTGTTGCACGCCGACGAGCAGCGCCAACAACAGCAGTGGAGCGCTGCGCCGTGCACACCGGCGCAGCGCTGGCTGCCGGAACAACTCAACCAACACGTCTCGGAACGCAGCGCAGTGGTGTGGCAGGACGGCAGCCTGACCTTCGCGCAATTGCACACCCAGGCCAACCGCCTGGCCCATTACCTGCGGGACAAGGGCGTCGGCCCGGACGTGTGCGTGGCCATCGCCGCCGAGCGTTCGCCGCAACTGCTGATCGGCCTGCTGGCAATCATCAAGGCCGGCGGCGCCTATGTGCCGCTGGACCCGGATTATCCCGCCGAACGCCTGGCCTACATGCTCAAGGACAGCGGCGTGCAACTGCTGCTGACCCAGACTTCACTGCTGGAACAACTGCCCACGGCGCAAGGCGTGTGCGTCATCGCCATGGACAGCCTCAAGCTCGAAAGTTGGCCGACCCACGCGCCGGGTTTGCACCTCAATGGCGACAACCTCGCCTATGTGATCTACACCTCCGGCTCCACCGGCCAGCCCAAGGGCGTGGGCAACACCCATGCCGCGCTGGCCGAGCGCTTGCAGTGGATGCAAGCCACCTACCAATTGGATGAAACCGATGTGCTGATGCAAAAGGCGCCCATCAGTTTCGACGTGTCGGTGTGGGAGTGTTTCTGGCCGCTGATCACCGGTTGCCGCCTGGTGCTGGCCGGCCCCGGCGAGCATCGCGATCCCCATCGCATCGCGCAGTTGGTGCAGGAACACGGCGTGACCACCCTGCACTTTGTGCCGCCGCTGTTGCAGCTGTTTGTCGACGAACCGTTGGCTGCCGAATGCACCAGCCTGCGTCGCCTGTTCTCCGGCGGTGAAGCGCTGCCTGCCGAGTTACGCAACCGGGTGCTGGCGCAGTTGCCGGCGGTGCAGTTGCACAATCGGTATGGCCCCACCGAAACCGCGATCAACGTGACGCACTGGCATTGCCAGGCCGAGGACGGCGAGCGTTCGCCGATTGGCCGGCCGCTGGGCAATGTGATTTGCCGGGTGCTGGATGATCAGTTCGAGCCGCTGCCGGCGGGTGTGCCGGGTGAGTTGTGCATCGGTGGCATCGGCCTGGCCCGGGGTTACCTCGGGCGTGCGGGGCTGACCGCCGAACGCTTTGTCGCCGACCCGTTGGGTGAGGCGGGCGCACGCCTGTATCGCACCGGTGACCGCGTGCGCTGGAGCACCGACGGTGTGCTGGAATACCTCGGGCGCCTGGATCAGCAGGTCAAACTGCGTGGCTTCCGTGTCGAGCCTGAAGAAATCGAAGCCCGCCTGCTGGCTCTCGACGGCATCGCCCAAGCGGTGGTGCTGGTACGGGAAACCGCAGCCGGTGCGCAGTTGATCGGTTACTACACCGCCAGCGAACCGTTGGATGAACAGGACGTAAAAACCGCCCTGGCCGCCGAGCTGCCGGAGTACATGGTCCCGGCGCAGTTGATGCGCCTGGACGCGATGCCCCTGAGCCCAAGCGGCAAACTGGATCGCCGCGCCTTGCCGGAACCGGTGTGGCAGGTACGTGAGCACGTCGAACCTGAAACAGCGCTGGAGCAGCAAATCGCCGCGATCTGGCGTGAAATCCTGGCGCTGCCACGCATCGGCCTGCGGGACGACTTCTTCGCCCTTGGCGGCCATTCGTTGCTGGCGACGCAAATCATCTCCCGCACCCGCCAGGCCTGTGACGTCGAACTGCCGTTACGCACGCTGTTCGACGCCAGCGAGCTGGGGGCTTTCGCCGAGCAGGTCCGGCTGATCCAGGCCGCCGGGCAACGTAACCAACAGCTGGCCATCGGCAAGGTCGACCGCAGCCAACCGGTGCCACTGTCCTATTCCCAGCAGCGCATGTGGTTCCTCTGGCAGATGGAGCCCGACAGCCCGGCGTATAACGTCGGCGGCATGGCGCGCTTTCGCGGGGTGCTGGACGTGGGCCGTTTCGAGGCGGCGTTGCAGGCCTTGATCATGCGTCATGAAACCCTGCGCACCACGTTCCCGAGCATCAATGGCGTGGCGCAACAGAAGGTTGCGGCGCAAACCGGCGTGCGCATGGATTGGCAGGATTTCTCGGCGTTCAGTGAGGCCGAGCGGCAACGGCGTGTGCAGCAACTGGCCGATCATGAAGCCCACACGCCGTTCAATCTGGAGACCGGTCCACTGCTGCGCGCCTGCCTGGTCAAGGCCGGCGAGCAGGAACATTACCTGGTGCTGACCCTGCACCATATCGTCACCGAAGGCTGGGCCATGGACATCTTTGCCCGTGAACTCAGCGCGCTGTACGAAGCGTTCATCGACGACCGCGAATCACCACTGGCGCCGCTGCCGGTGCAGTACCTCGACTACAGCGTGTGGCAGCGCCAGTGGCTGGAGTCCGGCGAACGCCAGCGCCAACTGGATTACTGGACCGCGCAACTGGGCACCGAACATCCGCTGCTGGAACTGCCGGCCGACCGTCCGCGGCCGCCGGTGCAAAGTCACCAGGGCGAGCTGTACCGTTTTGATTTGAGCGACGACCTCGCCGCCCGCGTGCGTGCCTTCAACGCCGAACGCGGCCTGACCCTGTTCATGACCATGACCGCCACCCTCGCGGTATTGCTCTACCGTTACAGCGGCCAGACCGACCTGCGCATCGGTGCGCCGGTGGCCAACCGGATTCGCCCGGAAAGCGAAGGGCTGATTGGCGCATTTCTCAACACCCAGGTGCTGCGTTGCCAGCTCAACGGGCAGATGAGTGTCGGCGAACTGTTTGACCAGGTTCGCCACACCGTGATCGAAGGCCAGTCCCATCAGGACCTGCCGTTCGACCATCTGGTGGAGGCCCTGCAACCAACCCGCAGCGCGGCGTACAACCCGCTGTTCCAGGTGATGTGCAACGTGCAGCGCTGGGAATTCCAGCAAAGCCGCACCCTGGCCGGGATGACCGTCGAATACCTGGCCAACGATGCCCGCGCCACCAAGTTCGACCTCAACCTGGAGGTCACCGACCTCGATCATCGCCTGGGTTGCTGCCTGACCTACAGCACCGACCTGTTCGACGAGCCGCGCATTGCGCGCATGGCGGCGCATTGGCAAAACCTGCTGGAAGCCTTGCTTGCCGATCCGCAACAGCGCCTGAGTGAGTTGCCGTTGCTGGAGGCTGGCGAACAGCGCGCCCTGCAAGACAGCCTCGGCATTGAAGCCGGCGAGCATCGCCTCGACCAGTGCATCCATCATCTGTTCAGCGAGCAGGCCCTGGCCCGTGCCGATGCACCGGCGTTGACCTTTGCCGGGCAGACCCTGAGCTACAGCGAACTCGACAGCCGCGCCAATCGCCTGGCCTGGATGCTCCGCGAGCGCGGCGTGGGCCCGCAGGTGCGGGTCGGCCTGGCGTTGCCGCGTTCGCTGGAAATGGTCGTCGGCCTGCTGGCAATCCTCAAGGCCGGCGGCGCCTATGTGCCGCTGGACCCGGAATACCCGCTGGACCGCCTGCACTACATGATCGAAGACAGTGGCATCGGCCTGTTGCTCAGCGATGCCGCGATGTTCGACGCATTGGGCGAACTGCCTGAGAGTGTCGGCCGCTGGTGCCTGGAAGATGACCTGCTGACCCTGGCGGACTACCCGGCAAGCGAGTTGCCTTTCATCAGCCTGCCGCAACATCAGGCCTACTTGATCTACACCTCCGGTTCCACCGGCAAGCCCAAGGGCGTGGTGGTGTCCCACGGCGAAATCGCCATGCATTGCCAGGCGGTGATCGAGCGCTTCGGCATGCGCCCGGATGACTGCGAGCTGCACTTCTATTCCATCAACTTTGACGCTGCCACCGAGCGTCTGCTGGTGCCGTTGCTCAGTGGTGCCCAGGTGGTGTTGCGGGCCCAGGGCCAGTGGGACGCGGAAGAAATCTGCGGGCTGATTCGTCGGCACCGCATCAATATCCTGGGCTTCACCCCAAGCTATGGCAGCCAGTTGGCGCAATGGCTGGCCACGCAAGACCAGACCCTGGCGGTGCGCATGTGCATCACCGGCGGTGAGGCCCTGACCGGCGAACACTTGCAGCGCATTCGTGCGGCATTCAAGCCGGCGCTGTTTTTCAACGCCTATGGCCCGACTGAAACCGTGGTGATGCCGTTGGCCAGCCTGGCCCCGGAAGCCCTGGAAGAGGGCGCCGGCAGCGTGCCGATCGGCAGCATCATCGGCGCGCGTGTGGCCTACATTCTGGATGCGGATCTGGCGCTGGTGCCGCAAGGCGCGACGGGTGAGTTGTACGTCGGCGGTGCCGGCCTGGCCCAGGGGTATCACCAGCGTCCGGGGATGACGGCGGAGCGGTTTGTCGCGGATCCGTTTGCCACGAACGGCGGTCGCCTGTATCGCACCGGCGACCTGGTGCGCCAGCGTGCCGATGGCCTGGTGGAATACCTAGGTCGTATCGACCATCAAGTGAAGATTCGCGGGTTCCGCATCGAGCTGGGGGAAATTGAAACCCGCCTGCTGGAACACCAGGCGGTGCGTGAAGCAGTGGTGTTGGCGCTGGATTCCCCGAGCGGCAAACAGTTGGTGGCCTACCTGATCAGCGACGAAGAACACGGTGCACTGCGTGAATCCCTCAAGGCGCATTTGAAAGGGCAGTTGCCGGACTACATGGTGCCCGCGCACCTGATCGTTCTCGACAGCATGCCGCTGACTGCCAACGGCAAACTCGACCGCCGCGCCTTGCCGCAGCCGGACCCCGAGGCGAATCGTCAACAGTACGTGGCGCCGCGCAACGAGCTGGAGCAAACCCTGGCGGTTATCTGGTGCGCGGTACTGAACGTGCAACAGGTAGGCCTTGACGACAACTTCTTCGAGTTGGGCGGTGACTCGATCCTGTCGATCCAGGTGGTCAGCCGGGCCCGGCAGGCAGGGATTCATTTCAGCCCGCGTGATTTGTTCCAGCACCAGACCGTGCAAACCCTGGCCGCCGTGGCAACCTGCAGCGAGCAGGTCAGCGCCGAACAAGGCGTGTTGACCGGCACGTCCGGGCTGACGCCGATCCAGCACTGGTTCTTCGACACCGACATCCCGGAGCGCCAACACTGGAACCAGGCATTGCTGCTGGAGCCGGTTCAGGCCCTGGAACCTCATCGCCTGGAGCAAGCGTTGCTGGCGGTGCTGGAACATCACGACGCCCTGCGCCTGAGCTTCACCCAGCGCGACGCCCAATGGCACGCCGAACACTTGGCTGTGCCGGAAGGCGGCCTGCTGTTGCAAGCCCAGGTAGCGGACATGGAGCAGTGCAGCGCGCTGTTCACCGACACCCAGCGCAGCCTCAACCTTGCCCATGGCCCGTTGTTGCGCGCGTTGCTGGTGGACGGCCCGCAAGGCCAGCGCCGGCTGCTGATCGCGATCCATCACCTGGTGGTGGACGGCGTTTCCTGGCGGGTATTGCTGGAAGATTTGCAAACCGTGTATCGCCAGTTGAGCGACGGCCAGCCGGTCAACCTGCCGGCCAAGACCAGCGCCTTGCGCGACTGGGCGGCGCGGTTGCAGGCGTATGCCGGCAGCGAATCCCTGCGTGAGGAGCTGCACGTGTGGCAGCAACAGTTGGCCGGCCCTGCCGTTGAATTGCCGGTGGATCGCCCACAGGGTTCGCTGCGCAATCGCGACGCGGATACCGTCAGCGTGCGCCTGGATGCCGAGCGCACCCGCCAGTTGTTGCAGCAGGCGCCAAGTGCCTACCGCACCCAGGTAAACGATTTGCTGCTGACCGCCCTGGCCCGTGTGCTGTGCCGCTGGAGTGGCCATGAATCCGCATTGATCCAGCTGGAAGGCCACGGCCGCGAACCGCTATTCGACGAGATCGACCTGACCCGCAGCGTCGGCTGGTTCACCAGCGCCTACCCGCTGCGCCTGACCCCGCTGCATATCGAAGAGGCCGCCGGGCAGGGCGCCTCGATCAAGGCGATCAAGGAGCAACTGCGCGGCGTGCCCCACAAGGGGTTGGGTTATGGCGTGCTGCGCTACCTGGCCGACGACCTGTGCCGCCAGACCATGGCCGCGTTGCCGACCGCCAGTATCACCTTCAACTACCTCGGCCAGTTCGACCAGAGCTTTGGCGCCGACGCACTGTTCCACCCGCTGGACGAGTCCGCCGGGATCGCCCACGACCAGGACGCGCCGTTGCCCAACGCGCTGAGTGTCGACAGCCAGGTGTACGGCGGTGAGCTGGTGCTGCGCTGGACCTTCAGCCGCGAGCGTCACCACAGCCAGACCATCGCTGAACTGGCGGACGCTTACCTGGCGGAACTGCAAAGCCTGATCGAACATTGCCTCAAGGCAGACGCGGGCGGCCTTACGCCGTCGGACTTCCCGCTGGCGCACCTGACCCAGGGGCAACTCGATGCGCTGCCGGTGCCGGCCAATGCCATCGAAGACGTGTACCCGCTGACCCCGATGCAGGAAGGCTTGCTGCTGCACACCCTGCTGGAACCGGGCACCGGCCTCTACTACATGCAGGACCGCTACCGCATCAACAGCGCCCTGGACCCCGAGCGTTTCGCCCAGGCCTGGCAGGCGGTGATCGCCCGTCATGAAGCCTTGCGCGCCTCGTTCTGCTGGAACGTCGGCGAAGACATGTTGCAGGTTATCCACAAGCCCGGCAGCACGCCGATCGAGTACCTCGACTGGAGCCAGGAGCCGGAAAGCGAGCAGGAACCGCGCCTGCAAGCGTTGCTGAAAAGCGAGCGTGAAGCCGGTTTCGATCTGCTTAACCAGGCGCCCTTCCACCTGCGGCTGATCCGCGTAGGCGAAGCCCGCTACTGGTTCATGATGAGCAACCACCACATCCTGATCGATGCGTGGTGCCGCTCGCTGCTGATGAACGATTTCTTCGACATCTACATGGCCCTCGGCGAAGGTCGCGAAGCGCAACTGGCGACGCCACCGCGTTACCGCGATTACATCGCCTGGCTGCAACGCCAGAACCTCGCCGAGGCGCGCCAGTGGTGGCAGCAGAACCTGCAAGGGTTTGAGCGCACCACACCGATTCCGAGCGACCGGCCGTTCCTGCGCGAGCATGCCGGCCACAGCGGCGGCATGGTGGTAGGCGACTGCTACACCCGCCTGGATGTGCGCGACGGCGCGCAATTGCGCGAGCTGGCCCAGGCTCATCAATTGACGGTGAACACCTTCGCCCAGGCGGCATGGGCCCTGGTGCTGCGGCGCTTGAGTGGCGATCGCGACGTGCTGTTCGGCGTCACCGTGGCCGGGCGCCCGGTAGAAATGCCCGAGATGCAGCGCACTGTCGGGCTGTTTATCAACAGTATCGCCTTGCGGGTCAAGCTGCCGGAGGACGATCAGCAGTGCAGCGTGCGCCAATGGTTGAGCGGCCTGCTCGACAGCAATATGCAACTGCGTGAGTACGAGTACCTGCCGCTGGTGACCATCCAGGAGCACAGCGAACTGCCGAAAGGCCAGCCGCTGTTCGACAGCCTGTTCGTGTTCGAGAACGCCCCGGTGGAAGTCTCGGTACTGGACCGTGCGCAAAGCCTGAATGCCACCTCGGATTCCGGTCGCACCCACACCAACTTCCCGCTGACGGCCGTGTGCTACCCGGGCGATGACCTGGGCTTGCACCTGTCCTACGACCAGCGTTATTTCGATGAAACCACCGTGCAAGGCATGCTCGCTGAATTCAAGCGGCTGCTGCTGGCGCTGGTGCAGGGCTTCCATGGCGACATGGCCGACTTGCCGCTGATTGGCGAGCAGGAGCGTGAGTTCCTGGTGGACGGCTGCAACCAGAGCGAGCATGAATATCCGCTGGAGCGCAGTTACATCGAGCTGTTCGAAGCCCAGGTGGCACAGCATCCACAGCGGATTGCCGCCAGTTGCCTGGATCAGCAATGGACCTACTCTGAGCTGAACCGGCGCAGTAACCGCCTGGGCCATGCGCTGATTGCCGCGGGTGTCGGGCTGGACCAACCGGTGGCGTTGCTGGCTGAACGTAATCTGGATTTGCTGGGCATGATCATCGGCAGCTTCAAGGCCGGTGCCGGTTACCTGCCGCTGGACCCGGGCCTGCCGACCCAGCGCTTGAGCCGGATTATCGACTTGAGCCGCACGCCGCTGTTGGTGTGCACCGAAGCGTGCCGTGAGCAGGCGCAGGTGCTGCTGGAAGAGTTTGCCTGCTGCGGCCGGCCGAAGTTGCTGGTGTGGGAGGAGATGACTGGCTCGCAGGAAAACCCCGGTATCTACAGTACGCCGGACAACCTTGCCTACGTGATCTACACCTCGGGCTCCACCGGCTTGCCCAAGGGCGTGATGGTGGAGCAGCGCGGCATGCTCAATAACCAGTTGAGCAAAGTGCCGTATCTGCAACTGACTGAGCACGATGTGATCGCCCAGACCGCCTCGCAAAGTTTCGATATCTCGGTGTGGCAGTTCCTCGCGGCACCGCTGTTCGGGGCGCGGGTGGACATTGTGCCGAATACCATTGCCCATGATCCGCAAGGCTTGCTCGCTCACGTCCAGGCCCAGGGCATTACCGTGCTGGAAAGCGTGCCGTCACTGATCCAGGGCATGCTCGCCCAGGAGCGCATGAGCCTGGATGGCTTGCGCTGGATGCTGCCGACGGGTGAAGCGATGCCGCCGGAACTGGCGCACCAGTGGTTGCTGCGTTATCCGCAGATTGGCCTGGTCAACGCGTATGGCCCGGCGGAATGTTCGGACGACGTGGCGTTCTTCCGCGTCGACCTGGCGTCGACCCGTGGCACTTATCTGCCGATTGGTACGCCGACCGACAATAACCGGTTGTACCTGCTGGACGGTGCGCTGGAACTGGTGCCCCAAGGCGCCGTCGGCGAGTTGTGCGTGGCCGGGACCGGCGTGGGTCGTGGTTATGTCAGCGATCCGCTGCGCACGGCGCAAGCGTTTGTGCCGAATCCATTTGGTGCGGACCGGTTGTATCGAACAGGGGATTTGGCCCGCCGTCGCAGCGACGGTGTGTTGGAGTACGTCGGGCGCATCGACCATCAGGTGAAGATTCGCGGTTACCGGATCGAGCTGGGTGAAATCGAAGCGCGCCTGCATGAGCAGCCTGAAGTGCGGGATGCGGCGGTGGGCGTGCAGGAGGGCGTCAACGGCAAGCATCTGGTGGGCTACCTGGTGGCGGCGGATGCGCAGCTCAACCCGGGTGAGCGCCTCGATCGCATCAAGCAACGCCTGCGGGCCGAGCTGCCGGAATACATGGTGCCGTTGCATTGGTTGTGGCTCGACCGGTTGCCGCTGAACGCCAACGGCAAGCTGGACCGCAAGGCCTTGCCGGCACTGGAGATCGGCCAGTTGCACAGCCAGGAATATCTGGCGCCGCGCAATGAGCTGGAGCAGACGCTGGCCGGGATCTGGGCCGAGGTGCTCAAGGTCGAGCGCGTCGGCGTGCAGGACAACTTCTTCGAACTGGGCGGGCATTCGTTGCTGGCCACGCAGATAGCTTCACGGGTGCAGAAGACGCTGCAGCGGGATGTGCCGTTGCGGGCGATGTTCGAGTGCAGCACGGTGGAGGCGTTGGCGGGGTATATCGACGGGCTGGCGGCGAATGAGATCAGCGCCGAGAAGGTGGATCGGTTGAGTGATTTGATGGCGGAGCTGGAGGGTTTTTAACTCGGATCGCAACGCGCCACTCGTCGGGTGGCGCGGTTGTTAAGGTTCGAACTGTGAATTCTGACAGTAGGCAAGGGGGGCATTTCGGCGTGTGATGGGCAACACCATCACTCGTTGAAATGGAGTTCTATCATGCCCAAGTCATCACCGTTGACCCTTGACCTGCCCAAGCCACAGTTGGTCGAAGCCGAGGGAGAGCCCCGGGTTGACCCGCTCCAGTTGCTGGAGGGGGCTACTGTCCGGGTGTTTTACGAAGGGATGCTCAGCACCGACAGTATTGCGTTGCGCTGGGAGTCGACACCGGGGGAATACGCGCCGATTGCCTCCCAGGATGGCGTCGAAGCGGGCTCGGTCGAGTTCCACGTACCCCCGTATTACGTAGGGCTGCGCATTGATAACTTCGCGCTGTTTTCCTATGTCGTTACCCGCGATGGCGAGGAACATCCTTCCCCCGTTGCCGACGTGTTCATCAAGTTGCCGTCCAATTTGCCGCAACTGCAGATCTTTCAAGCCTCAGGCGGTGTTCTGGACCTGTCCTTGTTGTGCGGTGAAGACCCGGTTCTGCATGTCGACGCCTGGCCGTTCATCGACCCGGTTCAAGTGGCTCAGGTCTATATCGGGGGGATTTACCCTGATGGGTCCAAGGCCAGTCTCTACCCTTATGAAGATGCACCGGTAACAGAGGAGGACGTGCGCCACGGCTGGACCCGAAAGTTGTCCCGTGCCGAGCTGGCCACGCTCGAGCATGACAGTGAGCTTTATATTGCGTTCTACGTTGAGTTTTTGCCGCGTGCGGGTTCCAGGCCGGTGTATCGGCTGATTTCTGGTTTGGTGTTGACGTTGCTCATCGAGCCTCATTTGGATCTCGTAGCGCCCACAGTGGTGGAAGCCACGCAAATCACACCTGAAAATCTTGTATTGAATCCGGTCAATACCCGGGACGGTGCGACCATCCGGGTCAGCTATGAGCATATGTGCCCTTGCGACTGGGTTTGCGCCTTCTGGGAAGGGACTGCCGGGGCAGGCACTCCGGTACTCGAGTGCAAGCAGGCCGACAATCGGGACGTTGTTGATTTTAATGTGCCGGCGTCAGCCATCAGCGCCAATTTCAATAAGCAGGTGTCGGTCCGCTACACCGTCCGACGGGAAGGGCAAACCTGGTCGGCGCTGCCGCGACCGGTAAAAATCCTGAATATCTCCGGCCTGCCCAAGCCGCAGGTGGAACAGGCCACGGGCAGTACGCTGGACCTCAATACGTTCCAGGGGGACGCGCAACTGACGGTGGCGGCCTATGCCTACGGCGCCTTGGGGCAGCCCTGCTGGATGTGGGTAACCGGTGAGCGGGAAGATGGCGCGCCTTATCGCTTCGATGTGCTGGACGGCGAGCCGCTCTCCGAGCAATGGCTGCAGGAGGGCGTCAGTACGCTGCTGTCCCGCCGCGATCTGCAAAAGCTGGCCGATTGCAGCCGCTTTGACGTGCATTTTGCGGTGAACTTCGATGGCCGGTCCGACAGGGCCAGCGCCGAGCCGTTTCCTGTGCTGCACCTGGATATTCATCAGGAAGACCTGGTCCTGAAACCCTTGACCATTCGGGAGGCCGTGGGCTCGCAGTTGACGGTATGGAATGGCCGTGATGGCGTGACGGCACGGGTGGAATATGACCACATCAGTGCTCATGACGAGATCAGCGTGTGTTGGACACAATCGGACGGTAGTTGCCTGCCGTTGCCACCCAAGCCGGGTAACACTGATCCGAAGTACGTTGACTTCACCATTCCCCGCGAGGCTGTAATCGCTGGAAGCGGCAAAACAGTGCCCGTCAGTTACAGCGTCGCGAGCGCATGCAAGCACGTCACGTCAGCTGACCTGGAGCTACAGATCAGTGTCCCGCAGCGCTTGCCTGCGCCAGAGGTACCGCAGGCCACTCAATTGCCCGGTGGCCAGGGGACACTGGACTTGCGCACCTTTACCGGGGATGCCGAGATTACGCTGCAAGCCT
This sequence comes from Pseudomonas sp. P7758, assembly GCF_013386485.1. Taxonomy (NCBI): domain Bacteria; kingdom Pseudomonadati; phylum Pseudomonadota; class Gammaproteobacteria; order Pseudomonadales; family Pseudomonadaceae; genus Pseudomonas; species Pseudomonas sp. P7758. The sequence goes on from NZ_JACARS010000101.1 coordinate 25,952, forward strand.
GGTGGTTCATCCTGGCGGGGCAAAAGGGCTGGCTGGAATGTACGGGAACCTTGCTCGACGGGTCGTCCCATACCCTCAAGCTGCTGGTCAATGAGCCGATCACGCAAGAGCAGGCAAACCATGGGTTGTCGCACGTTCTGCCTCGTGAGGAACTGGAAAAGTTTCGCCACAGGTCCGTATTGAACATCGTGTTCAAGGTTACGGCGGACGGCAGCTCCCATGTGAGCGAAGCAATTGTGTTCCCTGTGCTGATGCTGCTGTTGCGCAAGCAGTACAGAGACCTGACGGATTTCAACGATCAGACCTTGGGTTTATGGACCGTAGGGTCAGGCGCACCCGATGCCAGGGATATCAGCATTGAATATATGGGGACGGGACCTGACGGCAAGCCCGATTACGCAGTCAGGAATTTCACATTTACCAATAACAGTTTCGGCCCGATCCTGCAGCGGCGCTTCTTGGATTTGGAGAGCGGTTTTACTTACCGGTTTTCCGTACGGGTTCGACGGTACAGCGTTGCGTTCGCGACGCCCAAGTTATCGTTGCGCAAAGACTCCATTCAACAAACACCGGTGGAAGAGTTGGTTGACCTGAACTGGCACACACTGAGCTTCACCTTTACGCCAACCATCGCTCCCGTGCTGCTGGAAATCTATAGCCATGAAGGCGCTACGAGCGGCAACGATTGGTACATGGATGATTTCCTGGTCGAGGGGATTTAATCCGCGCTGAAAAGACAATGCCCGCTTCGATGCGGGCATTGTCTTTTCAGGCTAGGGCTGATTATTTCGGACCGAGAATCTTCACCAGCTTATCCGGCGACGGCGCTCCTTGCTGTTGCTGCAACCCACCCTTGTCATCCAGATAGAAAATTGCCGGCGTGGCCGACAACTCCAGTTCGTCCATCAGCTTCATATTCGAATCAAGCTTGGCCTGGATATCCGCCGGGATCTTCTCCAGCGCCTGCAACTTGCTGCCTTTACCGGCCGACTCATGGGCTTCCAAGGCCTGTTGCGGGTCCTTGGCGGCAAACAGCGCGGCCGACTTGCCCGGGCTGTCTTCACGGATAATCCCCACCATGATGTGCCGCAACTGCACCTTGCCCGACTTCACCCAAGGCCGCGCCTGCTCCCAGAACATATTGCAGTACGGGCAGTTCGGGTCGCTGAACAGGTACACGATGCGCGGCGCGTCCTTGTTGCCGTCCTGGATCCAGTTGCTGTGTTCCATCTTGGCCCAGACTTCCTTGGCCATCGGCGCATACACCAGTTTCTCCAGCGGCGCGGTGCTCAGGTCATTGCCATCGGCGTCGTACAGGTTGCCGGCAATCACGCTTTTGCCATCGGCAGTCAGGTACAGCGCCATGCCACGGTTCTGGTATTGCGCCGCGTAACCTGTGAGGCCGCTGGGCGCATCGAACTTGCCGATGATCTTGGCCCCCTTGGCCTCGATGTTCTTGATCGGCGCCGGCCAGTCTTCGGCGTGGACCAGGCTGGCGGCCAGGGTCAGGGGCAGGAGTGTCAGCAGGTGGCGGAGGCGGAGCATGGCGAATTCCTTGTGGTGGCCGGCAAGGCCGGTTTGGCGGGGATCGGCTCGAAGCGTTCCATGGCGCGGGCCAGGCTGGCCTGGGACAACTCGCCCAGGTGGCTGTTGATCAGGCGGCCGTCCGGTTGGTAGAACAGGGTCGTCGGCAAGGCCATGGAGCCGACGGCCTGGCCGAGGCGGCCGCTGGCGTCGAACAGCACGTTGTCCAGGTTCAGGCCCTGGGTCGCCAGGTAGGTGGCGACGCTTTGCATGCTTTCGGCCTGGTTGACGAACAGGAAGGTCACGTCCGGGCGCTGGCGCTGGGCACTTTCCAGTACCGGCATTTCGCGTCGGCACGGCGGGCACCAGGTGGCCCACAGGTTGATCACCAGCGGGCCGCCCTTGTAGTCGGCCAGTTGCACGGTTTCGCCATTGGCGTTGCGCAGGGCAATGTCCGGCAGGTGCGTGCCTTTTTCGTAGAGGGTCAGGGACAGGCTGGTCAAGGCCCAGAACGCCAGGCCGGTGATCACACCGGCGCTCAGTGGCTTGCGCAGCAGCGGGCGGCGCCAGCCGTAGATCAGCGCGCCGATGATCAGCACGATCACGCCGGGCCAGGCGAGAAAACCGCCGTCGCGCAGGTCGACGATTTGCAGCGGGTCATTCTGGTAGTACGACCAGTACATCAATACGAAGCTGGCGCGTGCGGCGAGCATGCCCAGCAGAAACAGGGTGAACAGCACCGACTCGGGGTTCTCGCCGCCGCGCTTGGCCACCCGCCAGCCCACCAGGGTGGCGAGGATCAACGCCGTGATCAGCAGCAAGTGATTCAGGGCGATGGCGAAGGTGCCGATGGTCAGTGTCAGCATCAGAGGGCTTCCCGGGCTTGGGTCCAGCGTTGCAGGAAGGCGGCGGCGTCGACTTCGCCGGTGATGCGCTGGGCGCGGCGCTCTTCACCATCAGGGGCGATCCAGACGAAGCTCGGCGGGCCCGGGACTTTGTAGCGGCCCAGCAGCTCGCGGCTGGCGGCGTTGTCGGCGGTGACGTCGAGGCGCAGCAGGCGCACATCCTTGAGGGCGTCCAGTACCTCGGGTTTGCCGAACACCTGTTTTTCCATGATCTTGCACGACACGCACCAGTCGGCGTAGTAGTCCACCAGCACCCATTGGCCCTGGGCCTTGGCACTGTCGAGCTGGCTTTGCAGCACGGCCGGGTCGTTGATGGTCATGAAGGCTTCGTGGGCGGTGGGAGCACCGGCTGCCCGCGAGCCGCTGTAGACCTTCAGCGGTTGCCACAGGTCGTCGCTGCCGCCGGCCGCGCCGATCACCAATACGCTGCCCCAGAGGCCCAGCACCAGCGAACCGGCACCGAACAGCATGGCGGTACGCCCGAAATCGCGGGCCAGGCGCCAGCCGCAGTAGGCCATGACCAGCGCCAGCACACCCCACAAGCCGAGCCACAGGGTTTCACCGACCACCGGGCGAATCATCAGCACGGCGGTGGCGAGGAACAGGAAGCCGAAGATGCCCTTGAGGATATTCATCCAGGTGCCAGGCTTGGGCAGGAAGCGGTTGCCCACGGTCACCAGCAGCAACAGCGGCACACCGATGCCGATGCCCATGGCAAACAGGATCAAACCGCCGTGCAAGGCGTTGCCGCTTTGGGCGATGTACAGCAGCGCGCCGGCCAGGGGCGCGGTCATGCACGGGCCCACCAGCAAGCCGGACAGGGCGCCGAGCACGCCGGCGCCTACCAGGCTGCCGCCGCTTTGGTTGCGGCTGACGTTGTCCAGGCGATCGCGCAGGAAGGCCGGCAGTTGCAGTTCAAAGAAGCCGAACATCGGCAGGGCGAGAATCACAAACAACGCAGCGAAGCTGCCGAGGATCCACGGGGTTTGCAGCAGGGCGGCGAGGTTGCCGCCGAGCAGCGCAGCCAATACACCGAGCGCGGCATACACCAGCGCCATGCACACCACGTAGCTGGTGGCCAGGGCAAAGCCGCGCCGTGGGCTGGCGCCGCTGCCGACCACAAGGCCGGCGAGGATCGGCAACATCGGCAGGGAACACGGGGCGAAGGCCAGCAGCAGGCCCAGGCCGAAGAACACCAGCAGGCTCCAGCCCAGGCTGCGTTGTTGCAGGCCGCTGGCCAGGCTTTGGTCCTGGGCCTGGCCGGTGGCGGCGACGGCAGGGTTGCCGCCCAGGTCCACGGTGATCGATTGCGGCGGGTAGCACAGGCCGGCATCGGCGCAGCCTTGCCAGCCGAGTTTGACCTGGCCGGTGGCGCCGGCGGGAATCTTCACTTCCAGGCCCTGGCGATAGACTTGCTGCTCGCCGAAGAACTCGTCGCTGTGGGCTTCGCCCTGGGGCAACGTCGGCTTTTCGGCCAGGCCATCGAATTTCATGCGCTGCTGGTACAGGTAGTAACCGTCGGCAATCTGCCAATACAACTGGGTTTCGCCGGAGGCCAGACGCTCGGAGGTAAAGGTGAAGGCTTTGCCTACCGGGAGGAAGTCGGGTTTGGTCTCGAATGGATTGTTGCCAGGCGCGGCCTGGGCGAATCCAGCAAACACTACCAGCAGAAAGATAAACAGATGCCGCATGATCAAGCCTTAGTTCGAAGCAAGTGGGACACACAATGTGTGGCGTTGATTAACCGATGATTAACCGGGCTATCCTAGAAAGAAGCGATTATCCGGGATTCTTGGCGTTGGCGGCATAATGCACGCTTAATCCACTGCCTTTTTAATCACCCTCACATTTTGCAAAGGGTTCACCATGCACGTACTGGTCTGTGAAGACGACGAGCTGATCGCCAGCGGCATTGTTGCCGGGCTCAGCGCCCAGGGCCTGACGGTCGAGCGCGTCGGCACGGCTGCGGCTGCCCGGGCGATGCTCAAGGTGGCGGAATTCGACGTGATGGTACTCGACCTCGGCCTGCCGGATGAAGACGGCTTGAAGCTGTTGCAGCAACTGCGCAGCCAGGGCCTGGAGATTCCAGTGCTGATCCTGACCGCACGGGATTCGGTGACCAACCGCGTCGACGGCCTGCAGGCCGGTGCCGACGACTACCTGCTCAAACCCTTCGACCTGCGCGAACTCGCCGCACGCCTGCACACCCTGTTGCGCCGGGTGGCTGGGCGCAGCGTCAACCTGATCGAGCACGGGCGCCTGACCTACAACCCCAGCAGCCGCGAAACGTTGCTGGGCGGTGAGTCGGTGGACCTGTCCCGCCGCGAGCAGGCGCTGTTGCAGGCCCTGTTGCAGAACCGCGGCCGGGTGCTCTCCAGCGAGCAGCTCAAGGACAGCGTCTACGGCCTGAACGACGAACTGGAAAGCAACGCCCTCAACGTGCACATCCACCACCTGCGGCGCAAACTCGGCAACGGCATCGTCGAAACCGTGCGCGGCCTGGGCTATCGCCTGGGCCCGGCTGACGGTGGAGAGGACGCTTCGTGATGAGCCTGCGCCTGCGGCTGACCTTCAAGCTCGGCGCAGCTTTCGTGCTGATCTGGGTCCTGGCCGCCGCGTGGATGCTCAACGACCTGCGCAACCAGATGATGTTTTCCCTCGACCAGCGCCTGGTGGCGTCGGCGCGCATGGTGGCGGGGCTGATGGAGCAGATGCCCGGCCTCTCCAGCACGGGGGAGGGCGCGCACTTCAGCGCCGAACAATTGAATGTGCCAGGCGGTATGGCGTGCCAGGTCAGTTCCTTGCGCGGCGTGGTTTTGGCCCGCAGCCACACCACGCCGGACCAGGGCCTGGAGTCGCGCAAGAGCGGCTTTCGCGACCAGATGATTGATGGCGTGGGCTGGCGCAGCTTTACCCTGTCCCGTGGCGATTTGTTTATCACCACCGCCGACCGGCAGGTGGAGCGTGAAGCGTTGAACCTGTCGATCCTGCTGGCCGCCTCGGTGCCGGTGGGCGTGGCATTGTTGGGCTGCCTGTGCCTGTTGTGGCTGGGGATCGGCCAGAGCCTGTTGCCGCTCAACCGCATGCGTGACGCCTTGATGCGCCGCAGTGCCGACTCCCTCGAACCGTTGCAGATCAGCCCGCTGCCCAGCGAACTCAAGCCACTGCTCGACACCCAGAACCAGTTGCTGCAGCGCATCGCCAAGACTATCGAGCGCGAACGCCGCTTGACCGGTGACGCGGCCCACGAATTGCGCAGCCCGTTGACCGCGATCAAGACCCACCTGCAAGTGGCGCGCATGACCGAAGGCGCCGCCCGTGACCAGTCCCTGGCCCACGCTGAAGAGGGCGCCGACCGCTTGCACCGCACCCTTGAGCAGTTGCTGCTGCTGGCGCGGGTCGAAGGCAGCCTGTCGTTTGATGACGGCCTGCAATCGAGTGCCGAGCAAGTTGCGCAACTGGCGATCCAGGATGCCAACGGCGGCGACAATCAGCGTATTGACCTGATCCTGGCAGACGGTTTGTCCGAAAAACCTTTGGAAATGCCGGTGGGCCTGGCCGTCGCGGCCCTTCGCAACCTGCTGGACAACGCGTTGCGCCACACCCCGGCCGATACCCGGGTGGAGCTGAGTGTGTCCAGCGCTGGCGACAATGTGGTGTTCCGGGTGCGTGACCATGGCGCGCCGATTTCCAGCGAAGACTTGCAACACTTGACCCAGCGCTTCTGGCGCAACGGCAACAGCCCGGGTTGCGGCCTGGGGTTGGCGATCGTCCAGGCCATCGTGCAGCGCTGCTCGTGCTCCCTGAAATTCGACAGCCAGGCCGATGGCATGCGCGTCGACCTGGGCATGCCGTTGCGGCGCTGAAACCTTCTTTTCACAGCACACATAGCTACCGCCATCCTCAAGCGCAACGCTTCAGGATGGCGGTAATTTTTTTGTGTTTGAACCGGCTGAATGACTCGGCCTGTGTTGAAAAGGACAGCCCCTATGTTGGTTATCGATTCCACGTATCCCGCAAACGACTTCAATGAGCGCAATGGCCAGGCCGTGCGCCAGGTGATTGTGCATTACACCGCCGCGCCCTTTGCCTCGTCATTGCGTGCACTGACCCGCGACGGTTTCAGTGCCCACTACCTGTTGGCCGACCCCCATGACGCCAGCTACCGCGCCGCCGGCTATGACGAGTTGCGGGTATTTCGCCTGGTGGACGAAGCGCAACGCGCCTGGCACGCCGGCACCAGCCACTGGGCCGGGCGCGATAACCTCAACAGCCGCTCCATCGGCATTGAAATCGTCAACCAGGCCCGGGATGACGCCGGTGTGTTGACCTTCCCGGCCTATGGCGCAGAGCAGATTGACGTGTTGATCGCTTTGATTCGTGACATTCAGGTGCGTTACCCGGCGATCGGTCCTACCGACATCCTCGGGCATTCCGACATTGCCTATTGGCGCAAGAGCGACCCCGGCCCCCGCTTGCCATGGCGCTGCCTGTTCGAGGCGGGCGTGGGAGCCTGGTATGAAGAGGTGGCCAAGATGGCCTATCAACGTCGGTTCGACATCGGCCTGCCGCCAGAGGTTGAGGTGGAGCGGGCGTTCCAGCGCTACGGTTATGCCCCGGCGAAAAATCGCCTGGGTTTCCAGCAACGTGTCCGTGCGTTCCAGATGCATTTTCGGCCCTCTGACTACAGCGGGCGGCTGGATGCGCAGACCTGCGCGATCCTGTATGCGTTGAATGAAAAATACACCGGGGTGGCCGGGTAAATCCGCTAAAGCTGTTTTTAACGACCACAGGTGTAAATCCTCCCTTCGCTGATGCGTTTCCAGAACAGGAAATCCGTGCGCGGCCCTTGGGCCTGGCGCCAACGGGTGGGCAGTTTGGTCACCATCATCAGCGTATTGAGGGATCGAGAGATGTCAGTCGCTACCAGCCGTATCGAAGAGACCCAGGCGGTCCCTGCGGAAACGCTTTACCAGTTCGATGAAACCCCGCTGCTGGCCCGCCAGCGCCAGCAGGAATCCAATGCCCGCAGCTACCCACGGCGCATTCCCCTGGCGCTCAAGCGCGCCCGCGGGATCTATGTCGAGGACGTCGAAGGCCGCAGCTTTATCGATTGCCTGGCCGGGGCCGGCACCCTGGCGCTGGGGCACAACCACCCGGTGGTGATCGATGCCATTCGCCAGGTGCTGAGCGATGAATTGCCGTTGCACACCCTGGACCTGACCACGCCGGTCAAGGACCAATTCGTGCAGGACCTGTTCGGCCTGCTGCCGCCGGCGCTGGCGCAGGAAGCCAGGATCCAGTTCTGCGGCCCCACCGGCACCGATGCGGTGGAGGCCGCGCTGAAACTGGTGCGCACCGCCACCGGGCGGAGCACGGTGTTGTCATTCCAGGGCGGTTATCACGGCATGAGCCAAGGCGCCCTGAGCCTGATGGGCAGCCTGGGGCCGAAGAAGCCACTGGGCGCCTTGCTCGGCAATGGCGTGCAATTCCTGCCATTCCCGTACGACTACCGTTGCCCGTTCGGGCTGGGCGGCGCGGAAGGGGTCAAGGTCAACCTGCATTATCTGGAAAACCTGCTCAACGATCCCGAGGCCGGTGTATTGCTGCCGGCGGCGGTGATCGTCGAGGTGGTGCAAGGCGAGGGCGGTGTGATCCCGGCTGATCTCGACTGGCTGCGCGGCCTGCGGCGCATTACCGAGCAGGCTGGTGTGGCGCTGATCGTTGACGAAATCCAGAGCGGCTTTGGTCGCACCGGCAAGATGTTTGCCTTCGAACATGCCGGCATTGTCCCGGACGTGGTCGTGCTGTCCAAAGCCATCGGCGGCAGCCTGCCACTGGCGGTGGTGGTGTATCGCGACTGGCTCGACACCTGGTTGCCGGGCGCCCATGCCGGGACCTTCCGTGGCAATCAGATGGCCATGGCGGCCGGCTCGGCGGTGATGCGTTACCTCAAGGACCACGACATTCCCGCCCACGCGGCCGCCATGGGCGAGCGCCTCGGCGAACACCTGCGCATCCTGCAGCGCGACTTCCCGCAGTTGGGAGACATTCGTGGCCGTGGGCTGATGCTCGGTGTGGAACTGGTGGACCCCGCCGGTGCGCCTGATGCCCAGGGCCACCCGCCGGTGCATCGCCAACTGGCGCCGCTGGTGCAGCGTGAATGCCTCAAGCGCGGGTTGATTCTCGAACTGGGCGGGCGACACGGCAGCGTCGTGCGTTTCCTGCCGCCGCTGGTGATTACTGCCGCAGAAATCGACCGTGTGGCCGAGATTTTTGGTCGCGCCCTGGCGGCGTCAGTCACCAGCCTCTAATTTTTTATCGGGCTGGCACGTTCCTTCTTACATCAGCTGTGCGTGGTGCGCAGCCAGCCTTACACCGACGGAGAACAGCAATGACCTCAGTATTCGACCGCGAAGACATCCTGTTTCAGGTAGTGGTCAACCATGAAGAACAATATTCCATCTGGCCCGACTACAAGGCCGTGCCGGAAGGCTGGCGCACCGTGGGCAAGAGCGGGATGAAGAAGGAGTGCCTGGCCTACATCGAAGAAGTGTGGACCGACATGCGTCCGCTGAGCCTGCGCCAGAAGATGGATAGCCAGGCACTTGCCGGCTGACCCGGACCTCGGGCATAACACCGACTCAAATGTGGGAGCGGGCTTGCTCGCGAAGGCGTTGTTTCAGTCACCGTATGTGTTGACTGTCACACCGCATTCGCGAGCAAGCCCGCTCCCACATTTACTGTGTTTCGCCGGTGAGAGGCGCGTTACAGCGCCTTGATCACCTGATCCACATTGCCTTCCAGTTCCGCCACCGGGTCGGCGCCATCGGTGCCCAGCACCAGCAACTTCGCCCCGCCCGCCGTGACCGCCGCCTGCACTGCATCGCTTGGCTTGCGGTGATGCAGCACCACGGCCACCTCATTCTCCTTCAAGCCTTCGCTCAGTTGCTGCAACGCCTCGGGTGTCCACTCGGTATCCGCCCTTGCATCGGTGCTGACCAGCTCCAGGTTCAAGCCACTGACGAGATAACCAAAGTGATCGCTCAAGCTGGCCACCGTCAGGTTATCGGCCTTGGCCAGTCGCGCTTCGCTGTCGGCGGTGAGCTTGAGCAGGCGTTGCTTGAGCGCGGCCAGGTTGGCTTCGATCTGCGGCTTGGCCTCGGGCGCCAGGCGGCTCAGGTCGGCGGCCATCACATCGGCCATGCGCCCCATGTTGTTGCTGGCTTGCCACGGCTGGCTGTTCAGGCCGTCGGTGGCGCCCGGCTGCACGGCAATCCCCGGCAAGCCGCCGTCCACCGGGCGCGCGGCGTCGACTTCGACGATGCGGATATTGCTGCGCCGGGCCACCGGGTACAGCGGGTCGTCGGGCCACAGCGAGCGCAGGCCGATGGCTGCATCGGCGTCCAGCGCCAGGGTGTTCAGCGCCTGTGCGCCGCGCCCGGTGAAATAGGCGACTTGCCGCGAGCCGGGCAGGTTGGCCGGTGCCGCGCGCTCAAGCTGTACGTCAGTGCCTTTGAGCAACACCTGCGCCAAGCCATAGGTGATCGGCAAGGCGGCGAGGACTTTTACCGGTTTTGTCGCCTTGGCCTGGTTCAAGGCAGCATGGCCAACGCCTTGGTTGGCGGTGATCTGTAGCGGCTTGACGCCGTCGGCGGCGAATGCCGGTGTGGCAATGGCCAGGGCCAGAAGCAGTGGTCGAAACATCGGGCGCATTATCCAAGATTCCCTTTCAGGCTGGGGACCGTGCCGCGGGCGATGGCGGCGAGGGCGAAGGCGATACCGGCTACTAGGATGATCGCGGCACCGGACGGAATCGGCAGGTCGAAGATGATCGGCAGCAGGATCCCGCACAGGGTGCTGACGGTGGCGATCACCACCGAGATCCAGAAGAAGCCCTTGAGCGACTGGCTCAACAGGCGTGCGGCGGCCGCCGGAATCACCAGCAACGCACCCACCAGGATCGCGCCGATGACCTTGACCGCCGCCACGGTGATCAGGGTCACCAGGATCACGAACAGGTAGTCCAGGGTCTTCACCGCCACCCCGCGCACCGCCGCCAACTGCGGGTTGAAGCTGGCGAGCATGATGCGGTTGTACAGCGGCAGGGCCAGGGCCATCACCAATGCGCCGACAATCGCCAGCACCAACAGGTCATTGCCGTTGACGGTCAGCACCGAGCCGAACAGCACGTTTTCGAGAATGTGCACGTTGATCTTGCCCGCCAGAATCAGCAGCAGGCTCGCGCCCAGGGCCAGGGACACCGAGAGGAATACACCGATCAGCGTGTCCGGCGCCAGGCCGGTACGGTTGCGCAGGTAGTTGAGCAGGATCCCGAACAGCAGGCAGTAGCCGAACAGGCTGCCGTAAGGCCCGGTGTAGGGTTCCCCCAGCAGAATGCCCACGGCCACGCCGGTCAGTGCGGCATGGCCCACGGCTTCGGAAAAGAACGCAAAGCGCTTGACCACCACCAGGGTGCCCAAACCGCCCAGCACCGGGCCGATCAGCAGGCCGGCGAGCAGGGCGTTGACTACAAATCCATAGGCCAGCGCTTCCGGCAGATACCCGGAAGACGCCCAGCCCTGGACCATCAGACGAAAGGCTTCATAGCTCATAAGGCCGGGCTCCGTGGGTGGGTGGAGAACAGGGTCAGCAGGCGGTCCGGGGTCAGTGCCTCTTTCGGCGTGGCGTCGAACAGCACACGGCGGTTCAGGCCGGTGACGCGATCGGCCAGGCGGCCGACGGCTTCCAGGTCGTGTTCGATCCACAGCACGGTGATCCCGGCCTGGCGCCAGTCGTTCAGCAGCCGCTCGAACACCTGGATCCCGGCTTCGTCCAGCGCCGACATCGGTTCGTCCAGCACCAGCAAGTGCGGTGCCGGGATCAAGCCCTGGGCCAGCAGCACCCGCTGGCGTTCACCGCCAGACAGGGCACCCATGCGCCGCTTGCGCTTGTCCTGCATGCCGACCCGTTCCAGTGCGTCGCCAATCGCGGCGGCGTAATGTTTGGACAGCCCGAGAAACGCCGGACGCCGCTGGCACATCGCGGCCATGAAATCGTCGACGGTCATCGGCAAGCCCCGGTCGAACTCCAGCGCCTGGGGCACGTAGCCGATGGTGCCGGGTGCATCCGGCCAATGCAGGCTCAACTGACCCTGGTGCGGCGTTTGCCCCAGCAGGGTCTTGATCAGCGAGCTTTTGCCGCCGCCGTTGGGGCCCACCAGCGCATGGATGCTGCCGGGTTGCACCTGGAAACTCACTGCATCGAGGATCACCGTACGGCCCAGGGTCAGCGCGACGTTATCGAAGTCGAGGGTCGGGCCAACGCTGGCCACACTCAGGTGTTCAGCCGCCGTCATGCCCCGGACTCCTGAATCGCCCGCGCCACGGTGTTGAGGTTGCCGGTCATTTCCACTTCGTATTTTTCCGCGCTGTAGTCGCCATAGGAAATATGCGACAGCGGGTACAGCTTCACCCCGGATTCACGCTGGATGGTGTCGACGTAGCTGGACGGGAAATCCATCTCCGAGAAGATCACTTTCACGTCCAGTTCCCGCAGTTGGTCGATGGTTTTCTTCAACTGGCTGGGGCTCGGCTCGATGCCGTGGGCCGGTTCCACCACGGCGGTGACTTCCAGGCCGAATTCCCGCAGCAGGTAGTCATATGCCGCGTGCACGGTGGCTACCCGCAGGTCGGGGTTGGGCGCGCTGGTGAGCTTGGCCAGGGCGTCGGCGCGCATCTGGCGCAGGCGCTTGCCGTAGGCGCGGGCGTTCTGGGTGTAGGTCTTGGCGTTGTCCGGGTCGAGTTTGCCCAGTTCCCGGGCAATGTTGTTCACCTGGGCAATCGAGGCGCTGATGGACAGGAAGGTGTGCGGGTTGACCACCTTGCCCGCACCGCGCGCAGCGTTGCCGGTGGCGGCCAGCAGCGGCACGTTGGCGTTGGCCTCGATCACCGGGATGTCCGGGCGCTCGCTGGTGGCGATCATGCGGTCGGCGAAATCGTCATGGCCGACGCCGTTGAGCACGATCACATCAAGGGTGCCGATGCGTTTGATGTCTTCGGCGCGGGGTTCGTAGGCATGGGGATTGAAACCGGCCGGGATCAGCGGGACAACTTCAGCCTTGTCGCCGACGATATTGGCGACGTAGCTGTAATACGGGTGCAGGGTGATGCCGATGCGCAGGCGCTTTGCCGGGTCGGCACTGGCGAACGGGGCCAGCAGCACGGTGATCAGGCCGACCAGCACCAGACGTAATAATGGAGATGAAATAGACATGGTCTTCTCTCGGCTGCAACGTGAATTCAGTGACGATGCTGGCGGGTGACACCGGCATCGAATTGCGCGACTACCTGCTGCCAGCCCGCGCTGATCAGCGCCTGGTCAGTGAGGTCGGTGGGGGCGGTGAGGTGGGCGCTGCGGTTGAGCCAGATATCCGGCTCGGCGCCGCGGATGCGCATCAACAGCGAACCGCTGAGGTCCGGCGTCTGGCTCAGGCCCAGATAGGCCGCGTCCAGCAACTGCCAGCGGTGGTCGCCACGGCTCACCGAACTGGCGTCCTGGGCGAAGGGCGCGAAGCCCTCTTCGGCCAGCTGTTCAGGCGTCGGCAGGGCGCTGTGTTCCTCCTGCAGCAAGTGGATTTCATCCAGGGTCACCCGCAGGTCGGCGTAGATGCCTTGCTCGGCGGCGCTGAGGTCGCGGCGGGCGTCCAGTTGGTGGCTGGGCACGGCGGCGATCTCCTGGCTTTCACCGCGCAAGGCCACCACCGTGCCGGCAACGGCGAGGATGATCAGGCACAACAGCAGGACATACAGGGTTTCGTGCCCGGCACCGGCCGGGCGCACGACTTGGGTTGTACGGCTCATTGGGGCTGGATATCCGCTTGGTCGATTTCCACCACGTGGCCGGGGCCGGCATCAAACAACACGTAGAACTCGGCGGAGGGTTTCTTGAAGGTCAGCTTCGAGTCTTCTCCCAGCTTGCCTGGCACCAGGATGGTCTCGTCGTAGCCGATCACATCCAGGGTCACGCCGGGGGCACCGCTGCCATCGGAGAAACCACCGGTGCACTGGATCTGCTCGCCGGCGATTTCCTTGCATTCGCACATCGGGTTGTGGGCGAGGGCGACGGTACTGAAACCGGCACTGAGGATCAGCGCGCCAACGGTGCGGGCCAGTTGCGGCAAAGTCATGGTTTAACTCCTCGTTTTTTCAGCCAGTCGATGGTGGCCGGCGATGCCTGGCTCAAGGGAATGGAGGCCTGGTGCATGGCGCCGTCCCAGCCTTCCATGGTGATCCACACTTCGGCGTCCAGCGGGGTGCGCTCAGGGATCGGCAACGCGGCGCCCATGCGGTATGGGGTGCCGAAGAAAATCACCCCGGCCGCCCGCAGGCTGCGGGGCTTGCCGATACGCAGGTAGGTCGCCTTGACCTGGTCGATGCACGTGGCACACAGGGCAGCGTTGAAGGATTTCATCGGGCCTGCCGGGTCCGGGCGCGGCGGCTCGTTGCGTAGCTCGGCGAGCTTCAGGCTCCAGGGGCCGACCTGTACTTCGCCGATCTCCCGTTCACCCAGGCCGCTGTCGCCGCGAAACAGTGCCGCGTCGGCAAAGTACTTGGGCATGAAGCCCAGGGGCACCAGCAACAGCAGGATATTGATGTGGAAGCGCCATTTGAGCCAGAAGGCCCGCAGGGGCGAGGGGGGTTGAACCGTCATGGCCTTGTTCATGGGGTGGCCTCCGTGGTCTCAGCCTGCAAGGCCTGGGTTTTCGCCGGTTGACGGGCTGCCTTGGCTTCGCGTTTCAGCGCATTGAGGGTGGCCAGGGCCGTGCGTTTGGTCCAGATCAGCAAGCCGCTCAAGACCATCATGCTCAGCACCAGGCCGAAGAAGGCCCAGATCAGCTTGATCCAGATCCCGCCAAAGTCCCCGGTGTGCAACGGGCGCATGGATTCGGTGACGAACTCCAGGGCCGAACGGTCGGACAGCAGGTGCGAGGCGGCGATTTCGCCGTTGTACGGGTTGATTTCCGCGGTCTGGAACATCAGCGGGTACCAGCCACGCCCGCCGATGCGCAGGTGGCTGTAGGCGTTGCTGGGCAGGCTCACGAAGCTGGCCTCAAGCCCGGGAATGCGCTGGGTGGCGATGTTGATCGCCTCGTCCAGGGGAATCATGGGCGCCGGTACGCCCGGGGCGGACATCGGCACTTTGTCGCGGGCAATCGCCGGGACGATCGGCTCGCTGGAAATGGTGATCTGGTTATCACCCAGGATCGCCTGGATCAGGAACCAGGTGCCTGTGATGGAAATCACCGCGATAAACCAGATCGACCAGATGCCACTCAACCGGTGGAAGTCGCCCCAGAAAATCCGCGCACCGTGACGAATGCGCAGGGTCGGCCTGAAAAAACCTTTCCAGAAACGCTTGTAGACCACGAGGCCGGTGACCAGCGAGGCCAGCAGCGGCAAGCCCAGCAGCGAGACCAGGTACCAGCCCCAGCTGTAGCCATTGGTGAAAGGCACCAGCCACCAGCCATGCAGGGCACGGGTAAATTGCTGGAAGTTGAACGATGGGCTGATGCCCTGGATCACCCCGGTGTATGGGTTGACGTAGACCTCCAGCGAGCGCCCGTCGGGGTAGCTGAGGTCGGCGCTGAGGGCGAAGTGCGATTCGTCCGGGCGGCTCAGGGATTCGACGATCACCTGGGGTTCGGCGCGCTTGATGGCGCCGATCACCTGGTCGTAGGTGAGCGGTTCGGCATCGTCCGACGGCTTGCTGGCGCGGATGTCCGGGTTGGCCAGCCAGACGATCTCCTGGCTGACCACCGCCAGGGTGCCGGTGACGCAGACGATCAGCACAAAGAACCAGATGGGCAATGCCAGCCAGCTGTGCACGAGAAACCAGAGTTTTGAGCGTGACTTCTTCGACATGTGAATGAGGGTCTTGATCGGAGGGAGGCGGTAAAGGCCCGGAAAACGCCACCCGTAGCTTTTGCTGACGCGAGCGGCTGTATCTAAGTTAAGACGGATGAGAAACACAAAACCCTAAGGCGGATATGAAAGTAAATGTTTCAGATACGCATTCATGCAACACGAAACATGTTCCGAGCCATCACCAAGGCGGGATTGATGGGGCGGGGGCGCTGCCTATGATGGGGTCATACCGTTGAGCGAGCCCCATAATGACTTCTGCCAGAACCCTCTACGACAAACACATCGATTCCCACACGGTGTGCCGCCTGGATGACCAGGGCCATGTGCTGCTGTACATCGACCGCCAGGTGATCAATGAATACACCAGCCCGCAAGCTTTCAGCGGCTTGCGCGAGGCGGGCCGTGGTGTGTGGCGGCCCGGTACGGCGCTGGCGGTGGTCGACCATGTGAACCCCACCACGCCCAAGCGCATCGCGACCATGCCGGATGCGGGCGGCGCGCGCCAGGTGTCGTACCTGGCGGAAAATTGCCGGGATTTCGGGATCGAGCTGTTGGATATCCTCGACAAGCGCCAGGGCATCGAACACGTGATCGCCCCGGAACAGGGTTTTATCCTGCCGGGCATGGTGATCGCCGCCGGCGACAGCCACACCACCACCTACGGGGCCTTGGGCGCGTTCGGCTTTGGCATTGGCACTTCGGAAATCGAGCATTTGCTGGCCTCGCAAACCCTGGTCTACAAGCGTTTGAAAAGCCTGCGTGTGACCGTGGACGGCGAACTGGCCCGTGGGCTGACCTCCAAGGACGTGATCATGGCGCTGATCGGCAAGATCGGTGCCTCGGGTGCCACCGGCTACGCCATTGAGTTTTGTGGGTCGACCATCGATGCCTTGAGCGTCGAGGCGCGCATGACCATTTGCAACATGGCGGTGGAAGCCGGCGCACGTGGAGCGTTCATGGCGCCGGATGAAAAAGTCTTCGCCTACCTCAAGGGCAAGCCACGCGCGCCGAAGGGCGAGTTGTGGGAACGCGCCCTGGTGGGCTGGCGCCAACTGCACTCGGATGCCGACGCGGTGTTCGACCTCGAAGTGCAACTGGATGCCAGCGCTCTTGAGCCGATGGTCACCTGGGGCACCAGCCCCGACCAGGCCGCCCCCATCGGCGCCCGCGTGCCGGACCCGCAAGACATCAGCGACCTGATCCTGCGCCAGGACATGCGCCGCGCCTTGAACTACATGGGCCTGGAAGCCGGCATGCCGTTGAGCGACATTGTGATCAGCCACGCGTTTATCGGCTCCTGCACCAACGCCCGTATCGAAGACCTGCGCGACGCCGCCAGCGTGGTGCGCGGCAAGCACGTGGCCGACCATGTGCGGGCGATGATCGTGCCGGGCTCCACCGAAGTGCGTGACCAGGCCGAAGCCGAAGGCCTTGCCGCGATCTTTATCGACGCCGGGTTTGAATGGCGCCAGTCGGGCTGCTCGATGTGCCTGGCGATGAACGACGACGTGCTGGAGCCGGGCGACCGCTGCGCCTCCAGCACCAACCGCAATTTCGAAGGCCGCCAGGGTGCGGGTGCCCGCACGCACCTGATGAGCCCGGCCATGGTCGCCGCTGCGGCCATCACTGGCCGGCTGACAGATATTCGCCACTTTGGAGACCGCACATGAGCTTGCAACCCTTCACTCGGATCACCGGCAAGGCGGCGCCGATGCTGGCGGCCAATATCGACACCGACGTGATCATGCCCAAGCAGTTTCTCAAGGGCATCGACCGCAACGGGCTGGACCGCGGGTTGTTCTTTGATTTGCGCTTTTTGCCCTCGGGGGAGCCTGACCCGCAATTTGTGCTGAACCAGCCGGCCTGGCAGGGCGCGAGCTTTATGGTGGTGGGGCCGAACTTCGGCTGTGGGTCCAGCCGGGAGCATGCGGTGTGGGGCTTGAAGCAGATGGGTATTCGCGCGTTGATCGGCAGCAGCTTTGCGGGGATTTTCTATGACAACTGCCAGCGTAACGGGGTGTTGTTGATCACGCTGGAGGAGGCGGTGTTGCAGCGGTTGGGGCAGATGGTGAGTCAGCCTGAGCAGGCGCAGATCAGTGTGGACCTGGAGGCGCAGGAGATCCTTTTGGCGGACGGGCAGGTGATTGCGTTCCAGATCGATACGTTGCGCAAGACTGCGTTGTTGTTGGGGTTGGATGCTATTGGCACGACGTTGCAGCGCAGTGAGCAGATCAAGGCGTTTGAGCGTGAGCATTTGGCGGCCAATCCCTGGCTCGGGTGATGGGGCTGTAGTTGCAGGTTGGCTGCTGCGCACTGCCTGCGTTCGGCCTCGGGCTGGATGGGGTAGTCAGATCAAAATCAAGAGCCCAGCGGCCTCCCGGCCGGCT
>NZ_JACARS010000101.1:43727-65395 GCF_013386485.1 Pseudomonas sp. P7758
TGCCCGCTTTTGATTTGGCTTTTTGCTCTACAACACTCAAGCCGGCCGGTAGGCCGCTGTAAGAGCAGAACCGTCAGCGGCCGTTACCGCAGCAACGGATATGTACTCAAACCCGGCACGCTAAATCGACAACCCCTTGAAGTGCTCCTGCAAAAACTCCACACACGCCCGCAACTTCCCGGAGTAGGCCAGCCGCGTCGGGTACACCGCCCACACGTTGGCGCTCTGGGTGTAGTCGTGCAGCACCTGCACCAGTTTCCCTTGCTCCAGCAGCGGCTTCACATCCCACATCGAACGCAGCAACACGCCGCGCCCGTCCAGGGCCCATTGCAAAACGATCTCGCCGTTATTCGACGACAACGGCCCGCGCACGCGCACGCTTTCCTGCACGCCATCGCGCTCCAGGTGCCAGATGCCAAACGCGTTGTCGCGCTCCTTGAGCACCAGGCAGTCGTGCTGTTCCAGGTCGCTCAAGTGCTGCGGCACACCACGGCGTTCGAGGTAGGCGGGCGCCGCACACAGCACCCGCCGGTTACTCACCAGCCGGCGACCGATGTGTTGCCCGGGGATGTCGTCGCCCACGCGAATCTCCAGGTCGAAACCCTCGCTGACGATATCCACCACCCGGTCGAACAGGTCCAGGCGAATCTCCAGGTCCGGGTATTGTTCGGCCAATAGCGACAAGGCCGGTGCCACATGGTTACGACCGAAACCGAAGCTGCTGCACAAATGCAGGTGGCCGCGCGGGCTGTCGTGGGCGTCGGAAAGCTCGTCGGACAACTGCTGGAAGTCTTCGAGAATCCGCACGGCCCAGCGCTGCACGCGCTCACCGTCTTCGGTCAGGGCGATACGGCGGCTGGTGCGGTGCAGAAGGCGGGTGGCGAGGGTGGTTTCGAGAATCTGGATACGCTTGCTGACGTAGGCCGGGGACAAACCCAGCTCGTCGGCAGCCGCAGCAAAGCCGGCCTTGCGGATCACGGTCAGGAATACCCGCAGGTCTTCAGGTAGGGGCACGGTATCTTTCTTGTTGTTCATCAGAAACAGGCATGGCGGCATGAACCGCCAGAATAGCACCGGTATGGCGAAGGAGTTTCTGTGGTGAGGGAGCTTGTTGTGGCGANNTGGAGTGCGTAGCGCTCCCAAAGATCTTGGGGCCGCTGCGCAGCCCAGCGGGAGCAAGCTCCCTCGCCACAGGGGATTGGTGTTTAAGGGTTACTCGGCGGCGATCTTCGCCTGGGCGGCGGCCCGTGCATGGCGGCCGTGCTTGAGGGCGATGGGCGCCATTTTTTCGCGGTCCAGTTCACCTTCCCACGCAGCCACCACCAGCGCCGCCACGGCATTGCCGATGATGTTGGTCAGTGAGCGGCATTCAGCCATGAACCGGTCCACACCCAGGATCAGCACCATCGCCGCCACCGGCACCGTCGGCACCACCGCGAGGCTGGCGGCCAGCGCGACAAAACCTGCGCCCACCACCGCACCGGCGCCTTTTGAGGTAAGCATCGCCACCGCCAGCAGGGTCAGTTGTTGCTCCAGCGTCAGGTCGATATTGGTCGCCTGGGCCAGGAACAGCACCGCCAGGGTCATATAGATGTTGGTGCCGTCCAGGTTGAAGGTGTAGCCGGTGGGCACCACGATCCCCACCACGCCTTTGGACGCGCCAAGGCTTTCAAGTTTCTGGATCAGTTGCGGCAGCGCAGATTCGGAGGAGCTGGTGCCCAGCACGATCAACAGTTCAGCCTTGATGTAGGTCAGCAGCTTGAAGATGCTGAACCCCACATACCGGGCGATGCTGCCCAGCACCACGGCGACGAAGAAAAACGCGGTGACATAGAACGTGCCCACCAGTTTCAACAGCGGCAGCAGCGAGCCCAGGCCGTATTTGCCGATGGTGAAGGCGATGGCCCCGAAGGCCCCGATCGGCGCGACGCGGCTGATCATCCCGACGATGCGGAAGAACACTTCGCTGGCCTGGTTGATCACGCCGACCAGGGGCCGGCCCTTCTCGCCGATCATCACCAGCCCGAGGCCAAACAGCACCGACACAAACAGTACCGGGAGGATTTCGCCTTTGGAGAAGGCGTCGAAGAAGGTAGTGGGGATCACATGCATCAGGAACCCGGTGACGCCTTCGCCGTGTTCGGCCTGGCCGACAAAACCGGCGATGGCGGAGGTGTCGAGGGTCTTCACGTCGATATTGAAACCCACGCCGGGGTGCAGCAGGTGCGCGGCGAGGATGCCGATTACCAGGGCGATGCTGGAGACAATCTCAAAGTACAGCAGCGCCTTGCCGCCGACGCGGCCCACCTGCTTCACGTCGTGCATGCTGGTGATGCCGGAGACCACGGTGCAGAAGATGATCGGGCCGATGATCATCTTGATCAGCTTGATAAACCCGTCGCCCAACGGCTTGAGGTCGATGCCCACCTGAGGCCAGTGGTTGCCGATCAACACGCCCAGCACAATGGCGATGATCACCTGCACATACAGGGTTCCCAGCAGTTTTCTGATTGTCATTTTTATTATCTCGAGACGTTTTTTGGGCAAGCAGATCCCGTCGCAGGCTGTTTCAAGCCTGCGGGGCGGGATCGGTCAGGTCAGCGGTTCATAAAGGCTCAGCGAAGGAAGGTCAGGACTTCGCCGAGCATCACTTCAGGGATTTCTTCTGCGATGTAGTGGCCGGCCGGCAGGGCCTTGCCACGTACGTCGGTCGCGACTTTCTGCCATTCCTTGAGGGGTTCGAAGCAGCGCCCGACGGTGCCTTCGGCGCCCCACATCACCAGCAGCGGCAACTCCAGGTGGTTGCCCTTGTCGATATCGGCGCGGTCGTGCTCAAGGTCGATGCCAGCGGCGGCGCGATAGTCCTCGCAGATCCCGGTGGCGGTGCCGGGCAGTTTCAGGCAACGCAGGTATTCGGCGAAGGCTTCATCGGTGAACGGCTTGAGCCCGGCACTGCGGCTGCCCATGACGCTGCGCAGGTAGAGTTCCGGGTTGCCTTCAATCAGGCTCTCGGGCAACGGCGCCGGGCGGATCAGGAAGAACCAGTGCCAGTAGGCGCGGGCAAAGGCTTCGTCGGTCTGGGCGTACATGGACAGGGTTGGTGCGATGTCCAGCAGCACCATGCGCTGCACGGCCTTGGGGTGGTCCAGAGCCAGGCGATGGGCGACGCGGGCGCCACGGTCGTGGGCCAGCACCGAGAACTCGTCGAAGCCCAGGGCTTTCATCAGCTCGACGCCGTCGCGGGCCATTTCGCGTTTTGAATAATTGGTGTGATGGTCAATGGCGGCGGGCTTGCTGCTGTCGCCATAACCGCGCAGGTCGGCGGCGACCACGGTGAAGTGTTCGGCCAGTTGCTCGGCGACCTTGTGCCAGATGACGTGGGTCTGCGGGTGCCCGTGCAGCAGGAGCAGGCCGGGACCCGCGCCGCCTTTGCGGTAGCTGATGTCCACACCGTTGACGTGGCGCTGGTCTTTTTGGAATCCGGCGAACATGGAATGACTCCTTGTGATGATTGCTTGCATCCTGAAATCACACGGCGCCCGGGGCAAGGGGGAAAGCGTGGAGGGGTTGTTCATGAAGTGTGTTGAAGCCCGATCTTTCAGGCAGTGCAGGTCAACGGTGGGAGCTGGCTTGCCTGCGATGCAGGCAACTCGGTGTATCAGTCGCACCGAGGTGATGCCATCCCAGGCAAGCCAGTTCCTACCGTTGGGTTGTGTCGCCCAGGCGACTTCATCCTTGCTTGAACAACGCCTCGGCACGCTGGCGAACCTGCGCCTCGGTCAAGTCCTCCTTGCGCGTGGCCAGGAACCACACATGCCCGAACGGGTCTTTCAGCGTCCCGGAACGGTCACCGTAGAACTGATCCTTGGGTTCTGAAATCGCCGTGCCGCCGGCCTTGATGGCCTGGGCGAACTGTTGGTCGACATCTTGCACATAGAGATGCAGGCACACGCTGGGGTGTTCTTTTCCCGGACTGCCGAACGACATTTCGCCACAGGGCGAGGCCATCATGATCGCCGAATCGCCAATGCGCAGTTCGGCATGGCCGATCTTGCCGTCGGGCATGTCCAGGCGCATGACTTCGGTGGCACCAAAGGCTCGTTTGTAGAACTCGATGGCTTCAGCGGCTTTGTCGATGCCCAGGTACGGCGTGATGCTGTGGTAGCCCTCGGGAATGGGTTTAACGCTCATATCGTTCTCCTTGATGGTGGTTGTGGAGGGACGGCTTTTTCACTATAGGCCACGTGCGCCGTGGCTTGCGGGCAGCCGACGAGGTGTTGCCCAGGCAACAGCAAACCGGCAGTTTGCTGCGCCAAGGGCGGTCTGCCGCGCGTATATCGGGAGCAAACCCTTGTGTTTGAAGGCCAGGCGCCTCAGGCACAGAAGCTGCAATGCCTCTGGCAAACCATTCGCCCGAGAGCGTTGTATGTCTGTACTGCCTGTATCTGCCGATTACCCGATTCACACGCCCCACGCCGAGTTGATCCGCGACGAGGCCCACGCACTGGCCGTTGCCCGCCGAGTCGCTGCCGTGTTGCTGGAACAGGACGCCGAGCGCGATCGCACCCGCCAGGTGCCTGCGGAGGTCGTCGACCTGTATTCCAACAGCGGTCTGTGGGGCATCAGCGTGCCCCGCGAGTTTGGTGGTGCCCAGGTGTCCTACGCGGTGTTGGCCCAGGTGATTGCGATTATCTCGGAGGCCGACCCTTCGCTGGGGCAAATCCCGCAGAACCATTACTGCCTGCTGGAAGATATCCGCCTGCAAGGCACGCCCGAGCAGCAGGCGTACTTTTTTGGCCTGGCGCTGGAAGGGCATCGGTTTGCCAATGCGCTGTCGGAAACCGGCGGCAAGAACGTCCAGGACATCCAGGCGACCATTCGCCGGCAAGGCGATGGCTATGTGATCAACGGTCGCAAGGGTTATTGCACCGGTTCGCTGTATGCCCACTGGCTGGCGGTGCTGGCGCTGGATGAACAGCAAAATGCGCAATTGGCGTTCGTGCCGCGCGGCACTGAAGGCCTGGTGGTGGTCGACGACTGGGACAGCATGGGCCAACGCACCACCTCCAGCGGCACGGTGCTGGCCGAAGGCTTGAAGGTGCCGGCGTTCAATCTGTTTCCTACCCATCGCTCCTACGATTCGCCGACCCTGGCCGGGCCTTTCGCCCAATTGACCACCGCCGCCATCGACGCCGGCATCGCCCGTGCCGCGTTGCGTGACACGGTGCAGTTCGTCCGGCAATTCGCCCGTCCATGGATCGATGCCGGGGTGGAAAACGCCAGTGAAGACCCGCTGACTATCATCCAGGTCGGCGCGCTGGATATTCGCCTGGAAGCGGCGGAAGCCTTGCTGGAGCGGGCCGGAAAGGCCCTGGACGCCGCGCGCCCGGCACCCGATGAAGACAACGTTGCCCACGCCTCCCTGGCTGTCGCGCGAGCCAAGGTACTGACCACTGAAATCGCCATTGAAGCCAGCAACAAGCTCTTCGAACTCGGCGGCACCCGTTCCACCCTGAAGAAGCACAACTTCGACCGTCACTGGCGCAACGCACGGGTGCATACCCTGCATGACCCGGTGCGCTGGAAGTATCACGTGGTGGGCAACTGGCTGCTCAACGGCGCCAAGCCACCGCGTCACGATTGGTCTTGACCCATGGCCGAGCTGTTTAAAAACATCTACTGGGCCGACATCGGCCAAGCCTGCCTGGAAACCCTGAGCATGCTCAGCGCGGCCCTGGGTTTTACCGTGCTGCTGGGGTTGCCGCTGGGGGTGCTGTTGTTCCTCACCGGCAAGCGCCAGTTGCACGAAACCCTGGTGGTGTATCGGGCGCTGTCGGTGGTGGTCAACGTGCTGCGCTCGCTGCCGTTCATCATCCTGCTGATTGTGCTGATCCCGGTGACCACCTTGCTGGTGGGCACCTCCCTGGGCGTGGCCGGCACCATTCCGCCGTTGGTGGTGGGCTGTACGCCGTTCTTCGCGCGGCTGGTGGAAACCGCCTTGCGCGAAGTCGACCGTGGCGTGGTGGAGGCCACCCAATCCATGGGCGCCAGCACCTGGCAGGTGATCCGCCACACGTTGTTGCCGGAAGCCCGGGGCGGGCTGCTGGCAGCGGTCACTGTCACCGCGATTGTGCTGGTGGACTACACCGCCATGGCCGGGGTGATCGGTGGCGGTGGCCTGGGCGACCTGGCTATCCGCTACGGCTATCAGCGTTTCCAGACCGACGTGATGGTGGTCACCGTGTTGCTGCTGTTGGTGCTGGTGCAGGCCCTGCAGATGACCGGTGACCGTTTGGTGGCGCATTACAGCCGCCGTTGATTCCTATAACTAATGCCTTCGGAGCAACCATGAAAAAATCCCTGGCCATCTTGGCCGCTGTCTTGTCCTTCAATGCCGTTGCCAACGAGACGCTGGTCGTCGGCGCCACGCCCGTGCCTCACGCCGAGATCCTCGAGTTCGTAAAGCCGGTGCTGGCCAAGGAAGGTGTGGACCTGCAAATCAAGGTCTTCACCGATTTCATCCAGCCCAACCAGCAACTGGCGCTGAAGAACATCGACGCCAACTACTACCAGTACCGGCCATTCCTGGATGACTACAACAAGACCCGGAATACCAACCTGGTGCCGGTGGTCGGTGTGCACATCGAGCCTTTCGGCGCGTACTCGACCAAGATCAAAAATATCTCGGAGTTGAAAGACGGCGCGACAGTGTCGATCCCCAACGACCCGGTCAACACTGGCCGCGCCTTGGTGCTGCTGGACGAAGCCGGCCTGATCAAGCTCAAGGACCCGAGCAACACCCTGGCCACGCCGCGGGATATCGTTGAAAACCCCAAGCACCTGAAAATTCGTGAACTGGAAGGTGCGTTGCTGGCCCGCTCGGTGAGCCAGGTGGACCTGGCGTTCGTGTTTGCCAACTACGCCCTGGAAGCGGGGATCGACACCAACAGCGCGTTGATCGTCGAGAAGGGCAAGAGCCTGTACGTGGAGTACCTGGTCGCGCGCCCGGACAACATCAATGACCCTGGCATCCAGAAACTGGCCAAGGCGTTGAACTCCGATGAAGTGCGCCAGTTCATCCTGACCCGCTATAAAGGCCAGATTGCCCCGGGATTCTAAGTCTGACGGCGATCAAAATGTGGGAGCGGGCTTGTGTGGGAGCGGGCTTGCTCGCGAGGGCGGTGGATCAGCCACTGCATCTGGCGACTGACACCCCGCTTTCGCGAGCAAGCCCGCTCCCACATTGATCGAGTTTTACCCCGCCATTATGTGGACGGCTCCAAGAGTTGTGCCCCAGGCCCGCGCTCACCCAGTACGTCGTCGTGATTGCGCAGCGGGCACGCCTCCAGCGACAGGCACCCGCAGCCAATACAGCCGTTGAGTTTGTCCCGCAGCAACATCAGTTTTTCGATGCGCTGGTCCAGGTCCTCACGCCATAGCGCAGACAGGCGCTCCCAATCGGCAGCGTTGGGCGTGCGGCCATCGGGCAAGGTTTGCAGCGCGTCATGGATCGTCGCCAGGGGAATGCCCAAACGCTGGGCAATCTTGATCACCACCACCCGGCGCAACACATCCCGCGGATAGCGCCGCTGGTTGCCGGCGTTGCGGTGGCTCTTGATCAACCCCTTGGTTTCATAAAAGTGCAGCGCGGTAACCGCCACGCCACTGCGGGCTGCCAGTTGGCCGACGGTGAGTTCTTTGGTGACCATGAAAAAGCCCTTGACCTTGACTTAACTAGAGGTTTTACCCTGCGTGGCATCGAATCGCAAGATTGTGCCTACAGTGAGAGGGGAATGTTCATGCAGGTATTAGAGAAGAGTCTGAGTTTTACCCAGATGGTCGAATTCCACATCGAGCCTCAGCAGCAATCCGCGTTGGTAGCGGCCCTGTCATCCCAGAGCGAGCGCCTGGCCCAGGGCCATGGCGGCTTCATCAATGCCAGCGTGCAGGTCAGCGATGATGGACGCCGGGTGCTCAGCTACCTGCAATGGCGCTCCCGCGAGGAGGGGGAAGCGGCCTTCAAGTGTTTTGAGCACGGTGAGGAAGATTTCTGGACGCTGATCCGCGCCCACCAGGCCACGGCGGTGACCTTCGGTTCGTTCCAGGTGCTGCGCAGCATCGAGCGCAGCCATGACAACGCTCTGCACTGCCGCCTAAATTGACAGGTGCAGCATGCGCTCGCCCTGTACGTTTTCGCCGGGGCGTCGCTTGTTCACCGCCAGCTCGCCGATCTTGATCAAACGGGTACGGGTCACGTTGCGGCTCAGGCCCAGCAGGTTGGCGGTGTGCACCTGGTTGTAATGGCTGAAGCGGTAGGCGGCGCGCAGCAGCGCATCCTCGACCTTTTCATGCAGGGCCCCGGCCTGTTCCTCGAAGAGCTTTTGAAAGGCGCGTTCCAGCAGGGCTTCGGCGCTGTTGTCGGTGCCGTGCTGGCTGTCGTCCTGACGCTCGATGCGCATGTTCGACAGGCGCAGGTCGTCGCGCTCGATCACCCCGTTGCGGCAGATCAGCAGGGTGTGGTGGATCACGTTTTCCAGCTCGCGGATGTTGCCTGGCCAGCTGTAGCTTTTGAGCTTTTGCTCGGCCTCGCGGCTGATGGTGATCGGGCCGTAACCCAGGCGCTGGCTGTAGGCTTCGATGAAATGCCGGGTCAGTGGCAGGATGTCACCGGGCCGATCCCGCAGGGGGCTGAGTTCGAGGCTGACCACGTCTAGGCGGTAGTACAGGTCTTCGCGGAAATGCCCGGCATTGATGGCTTTCTCCAACTGAACGTTGGTGGCCGCCAATACCCGCACGTCGATGGGAATGCTTTTGCGTGAGCCCAGGCGCACCACTTCGCGTTCCTGCAGTACCCGTAGCAGCTTGACCTGGATCGCCATCGGCAAGTCACCGATTTCATCGAGGAACAAGGTGCCGCCGTCCGCCTCTTCGAACCAGCCGGCCTTGGCACTGAGGGCGCCGGTGAAGGCGCCTTTTTCATGGCCGAACAGCTCGGCTTCCACCAGGGATTCGGAAAACGCGCCGCAGTTCACGGCCACGAAGGGCCGGTTGCGCCGGGCGCTGAGGTTGTGGATATGGCGCGCCACCAGCTCTTTACCGGTGCCGGTTTCGCCGATGATCAACACGCTGGCTTCGCTGGGCGCGACTTGCTGGATGTGCGCCAGCAGCGCCTGGGATTTGGGGTCTTCGAAGACCTGGGCCGTGGCGCGGATCGAGGTCGCAAGAGCGGGCGAGGGCGGTAAGGTTAAAAGCTGCATGGGCACCTCTTCTAGGAGTAGAACGTGGGAATCGGCAGGGACTGGTTCAACGCCCAGTCCCCCAGTTCGTGGAGCTTGTAGTCCACCGGGTCGTGCAAGGTTTGCGTGCGCAGGTTGCGCCAGTGCCGGTCCAGGCGCAGCGAGGCGTGGGTGGAGCGCGCGCCGGTGACTTCGAACAGGCGGCTGCACAGCTCCAGGCCGTTGCGGGTGGCAGCGACCTTGGCCGTGGCGATGGCGATGGCCAGCTCGCCGCGCTCGCTTTCACTGAGGCTCGGGCCCTTGGCCCAGGCCTGGTCCAGCAGTTCGGCGGCGCGTTCTACCAGCAGGCGCACGCCTTCCAGTGCGACCCAGAATTCGCCGTAGTGGTTGAGCACGTACGGGTCCTGGCGAATGTCCTGCACCGTGGATTTATGCCAGGGCCGGGTTTCGGTCAGGGTGTAATTCCGGGCTTCGGCAAAGGCGCCTTCGGCGATGCCGAGGAACATATGGGTGAAGGTCAGTTGAGCGATCAGCGGGCGCAGGCAGGCGAAGGGCGTACTCAGCGGGCCGGGATCGAGGAGCAATTCCGACTCTTCCACGCGTACCCGTTCGAAGCTGGCGCTGCCGCTGTCGGTCTGGCGCTGGCCGATGTTGTTCCAGTCATTGTGCAGGGTGATGCCACTGCGCCCGCTGGGGATGGCCGCGATCAGCAGCTTGCCGCCGGCGCTTTCATCCACCGCCGAGGCGATCAGCATTTCCGAGTCGCTGGCACCGGAGCAAAAGCTCTTCTTGCCGGAGAATTCGCGCCAGCCGTTGTAGGCTTTGACCACAGTGCGCGTGTCCAGCGGGTTGAGGGCGTTGCCCCAGAACCAGTTCTTGCGCGCGGTTTGTTCGAACCAGGGTTGCCATTGCTCCGGGCGTGAGAACAGTCGCACGGTGGCGAGCATCAGGTGATGAAAACCGAAGACGTGGGCGATAGAGCTGTCGACCTTGGCGAATTCGCGCACGATCTCCAGGGTTTCGCTCCAGCGGGCGCCGAGGCCGCCGTATTGGGTGGGAATGCTCAGGGCCAGCAAGCCGCTTTGGCGCAGGGCGTCACGTTCGGTCTTCGGTGTGCCGCCGCGCTCGTCGCGTTCGACGGCAGTGAGGGCAAATTCGGCGGCCAGCAGTTTGGCGGTCTGCAAGGGTGAGGGCAGGACGCTGTTGGGTTTGGCTGTCACGCGGTATTCCTCATGGTGTGCCGGGGCGTGCCCCGGCAGACGGCAGGTCAGGCCTTGGCTTTTGCCGGCAGGACGTCGTTGGCAATCATTTCGCCGAACGGCCCGGTGAGGTTGGTGACGCCGCGCCCGGCCAGGCTGGCGTAGGGTTCCGGCAGCAGCGGGAACACCAGTTCGGCAAAGCGATACGCCTCTTCCAGGTGCGGGTAGCCGGAGAAGATGAAGCTTTCGATGCCCAGGTCTGCGTATTCCTTGATGCGCTCGGCGACTTGCTGAGGGTTGCCCACCAGGGCCGTGCCCGCGCCGCCACGTACCAGGCCGACGCCGGCCCACAGGTTGGGGGCGATCTCAAGGTTGTCGCGGCGCCCGTCGTGCAGGGCGGCCATGCGCCGCTGGCCTTCGGAGTCAAAGCGCGAGAAGGATTTTTGCGCGGCGGCGATGGTTTCGTCGCTGATGTGCTCGATCAGTTTGGCCGCGGCTTTCCAGGCGTCTTCTTCGGTTTCACGCACGATCACATGCAGGCGAATCCCGAATTTGACGGTGCGCCCGTGGCGGGCGGCGCGCTCACGCACGTCGGCGAGTTTCTCGGCGACGGCGGCCGGTGGTTCGCCCCAGGTCAGGTACACGTCGACTTGTTCGGCGGCGAGGTCGTGGGCAGCGTCCGAGGAACCGCCGAAGTACAGCGGTGGATATGGCTTCTGCACCGGTGGGTAAAGTGCCTTGGCGTTCTGCACGCGCAGGTGTTTGCCTTCGAAATCCACCGATTCGCCTTGCAACACGCGGCGCCAAATCTTCAGGAATTCGTCGGTCACTTCGTAGCGTTCGCTGTGATCGAGGAAGCTGCCGTCGCCGCGGTTTTCGTCGGGGTCGCCGCCGGTCACCACGTTGATCAACAGGCGGCCACCGGACAGGCGGTCGAGGGTGGCGGCCATGCGGGCCGAGACGGTTGGCGAGATGATCCCCGGACGAATCGCCACCAGGTAACGCAGGCGTTCGGTCAACGGCACCAGCGCCGAGGCAATCACCCAGGAGTCTTCGCAGGAGCGGCCGGTGGGAATCAGCACGCCGTGGTAGCCGAGGTTGTCGGCGGCCTGGGCGACTTGTTTCAAATAGTTGAGGGTGACCGGGCGAGCGCCCTGGGTGGTGCCCAGGTAGTGGCCGTCACCGTGTGTAGGCAGAAACCAGAAAACATCCATGACAAATCCTTAAGCGATTTTCAGCAGAGAGGTGGGATGCGCGGCAAACAACGGCGCGGCGCGTTCTGCAGCAAGGCGAATGCGGGCCTTCAAGGGCTCACTGGTTATGTGGTAATCGGTGAAATCGGCCTCGGTGGCGTACACGCCAATGGGCAAGGTCAGGGCCTGGAAGAAACTGAACAGCGGGCGCAACTGGTGATCGAGTACCAGGGCGTGGCGTTCGCTGCCGCCGGTGGCCGCCAGCAACACCGGGGTGTTGATCAGGGCGTTGAGGTCGACCAGGTCGAACAGGTGCTTGAGCAGGCCGGGGTAGGAGCCGCGATACACCGGCGCGGCAACGATCAGCAAGTCGGCCTGTTCGATGGCCTGCAGTTGCGCTTCGACGTCGGCGGGCAATTCCTGGCGCGACAGTGCGCCGCCCAGCGGTCGGGCAATGTCGCCCAATTCGATCAGGGTGGCCTGGATCGGCAATTGATCGGCCAGTTCGGCCAGCACCGCCTGGGTCAACACCAGGGTGCGGGACGGACGCCAGGTTCCGCCGGAGAGGGCAACGACATTCAGTGGACGGGTCATCAACAGTTCCTTTTTCAACAGTGGCTCAGGGCAAGAGCAGTAGCAGGGCTTGAGCAAGAGCTGTACCAAGCTGTGCAGCCCTTGACTGGCGTGGCCTCTGTGCCAGGTGTTGGAAAATGGTGGTGTTGTCTGCCTGGTGTTTTGTTGAATGACTGTTGCCTGGGCAACAGTTGCCAGGCGAACAGTGGCGTGAGTGTTGAGGCCATTTATAGAGGGTTGTGTTTATTCCGTAAATGAACGTATTTCCATATTTATAGATCTAAATGGAATATATGGCGCGACTATCAGAAGTGTCGCAAAGGTTGATAGCGACTATCACGGCTGATGATTTTTCACCGTGCAGGTGCGGGAGTAGCCTGTACTCATTGACTTCAGCCCGTTTCGCAGGACCTTCGCCATGAACCGTTTTCTCGCCATTTCCGTATTGCTTGTCACCTCAGTCCTTGCCGGTTGTGCGACGCATTCGTCGCCCGAGCTGCGTGGTTATTCGGCCGAGGAGAGCAAGGAACTGGCGCTTGAAGCCCTGAGCCGTCGAGGCCTGTCATTTGATGAATACCAACAGAAGAAAGCCGAACTGACCGGCCAGCCACGGAACACCTTCGGTTTCGACCGTCAGGGCGAGATGAATGCCGAGCGCAGCATGACGCTGCACGGTCGCCCCAGTTGAGTCAGTGGCGAGGTCTGAAAAGCCCGAGGTTTCCCACAGGAACCTCGGGCTTTTTGTTTGCCATCCGTTTCCCGGAGCCTGTTAAGCTGAATTTCAGGAGCGTTCCTACGCACTTTTAAATAAAGTGGTCTTTCTTTAACGGCACGGGATCAGGTAAACCATCTTCCTTCCTGATTGCGGCCCCTGAGACGTTGTTCTCGGGAACCTGCTCTGCGAGTCTTTAACGTCATGAATAAACGTCCGCTGTATTTCGACTACGCCGCCACCACGCCGGTGGATGAGCGGGTCATCCAGGTGATGGTTGAGTGTCTGGGCTTCAATGCCAACTTCGGCAACCCTGCGTCCAGTTCCCACGCGTTCGGCCAACAGGCCCGGCAAACGGTTGAGCAGGCACGGGGCCAGGTGGCTGAGTTGGTCGGCGCCGAGCCGGCACAGATTGTCTGGACCTCCGGTGCCACCGAGTCCAACAACCTCGCCATCAAGGGCGTTGCCCAGGCGCGCGGCGTGGCCGGCGGGCACATCATCACCAGCCAGATTGAACACAAGGCCACGCTCGACACCGCTCGCCAGTTGCAGGAAGCCGGGGTTGCCGTGACGTACCTGGTGCCGGACGCCGAGGGTTTGATCAGTGTCGAGGCGGTGAGCGAAGCATTGCGTGAGGACACCTTCCTGGTGTCGCTGATGCTGGTGAACAACGAGCTGGGCACTCTTAACGATATCCGGGCGATTGGCGCACGCGTGCGCGAGCATGGCGCGCTGTTTCACGTGGATGCGGCGCAGGGCGCAGGCAAGGTCGAGATTGACCTGGCCGAATGGCCAGTGGACCTCATGTCATTTTCCGCACACAAACTCTATGGTCCCAAGGGTATCGGCGCGTTGTACGTCGGCCCACGTGCGCAGCAGAAAGTGCTGGCGCAGATTCACGGCGGTGGCCATGAAGGTGGTTTGCGTTCGGGCACCCTGGCAACTCACCAGATTGCCGGCATGGGCACCGCGTTTGCCCTGGCGGCAGCGTCCTTTGCTGAAGAAAAGGCGACCATCGTTGCCTTGCGCGAGCGCCTGCTGGAACAGCTGAATACAATTGCCGGGGTGCGCCTCAATGGCAGCCTTACCCAACGCATTCCCCACACCCTGAGCCTGACGTTCAGCGAAGGCGAGTTCAATTCCGCCGCCTTGAGCGCGGGCATTGCCTTCTCGGCCACTTCGGCCTGCAATTCGGCGAGCAATGCACCGTCCCATGTGCTTCTGGCGCTGGGCCATGATGCCCGCAGCGCAGGTCGCACCATTCGCTTGAGCCTCGGGCGGTTTACCACCGAGCAGGATATCGATCAGGCGGTACAGCTGATCAAGGCGGCACTGGCCAGCGCACCGGCGTTCTGGGCCGTTTGACCCCATAACAATTATTAGTGGTTAGCAGGAGACACGATGAGCACACAGCCTTTGACCCATGGAGCGGTTCCCCAGCGCCTGGCGCACACCCGCGAACTGATGAGCCGCGAGGGCATTCATGCCCTGTTGGTGCCGTCGGCGGACCCGCACTTGTCCGAATACCTGCCGGGTTACTGGCAGGGCCGTCAGTGGTTGTCGGGTTTCCATGGGTCGGTGGGCACGCTGATTGTTACTGCGGATTTTGCCGGTGTATGGGCAGACAGCCGCTATTGGGAACAGGCGACCAAGGAGCTCAAGGGCAGTGGCATCGAGTTGGTCAAGCTGCAACCCGGCCAGCCCGGGCCGCTGGAATGGCTCGCGGAGCAGACGCCGGAAGGCGGCGTGGTGGCCGTTGATGGCGCGGTCATGGCCGTGGCCTCGGCGCTCACCCTGGGCAGCAAGCTGGAGGCACGTGGTGCACGCTTGCGCACGGATATCGACTTGTTGAATGAAGTCTGGCAAGACCGTCCAACCTTGCCGAACCAACCGATCTATCAACATCTGCCACCCCAGGCCACCGTCAGCCGTGGCGAGAAGCTCGCAGCCCTGCGTGCCAGCTTGACGGAAAAGGGGGCCGACTGGCATTTCATCGCGACCCTGGATGACATTGCCTGGCTCTTTAACCTGCGGGGTGGCGACGTTTCGTTCAACCCGGTGTTTGTCTCGTTTGCCTTGATCGGCCAGCAGCAGGCGACGCTGTTTGTGGCCC
This sequence comes from Pseudomonas sp. P7758, assembly GCF_013386485.1. Classification (NCBI taxonomy): domain Bacteria; kingdom Pseudomonadati; phylum Pseudomonadota; class Gammaproteobacteria; order Pseudomonadales; family Pseudomonadaceae; genus Pseudomonas; species Pseudomonas sp. P7758. Next base: position 58,754 of record NZ_JACARS010000101.1, read on the forward strand.
TGAGCAAAGTCGACGCCGAGCTTCGCGCGGTGCTGGAACAGGATGGCGTGACCCTGCGCCATTACAGCGAAGTCGCAGCGGCGTTGAAGGACATTCCTTCGGGCGCGAGTGTGCAGGTCGACCCGGCCCGGGTGACCGCCGGCTTGCTGGAAAACCTGGGCAGTGGCGTCACGCTGATCGAGGGGCTTAACCCGACCACCTTGGCCAAATCGCGCAAGAGCCTGGCGGACGCCGAGCACATTCGCCAGGCCATGGAGCAGGATGGCGCGGCCCTGTGTGAATTCTTCGCCTGGCTCGACAGCGCGTTGGGCCGTGAGCGCATCACCGAACTGACCATTGATGAGCACCTGACGGCAGCGCGTACCCGTCGTCCGGGTTATGTGTCGCTGAGCTTCAATACGATTGCCGCATTCAACGCCAATGGCGCGATGCCGCACTATCACGCGACCGAAGAAGAACACGCGCTGATCGAAGGCGATGGCTTGCTGCTGATCGACTCCGGTGGCCAGTACCTGGGTGGCACGACCGATATCACGCGGATGGTGCCTATCGGGACGCCAAGCGAAGAGCAGAAGCGCGATTGCACGCGGGTGCTCAAAGGTGTGATTGCCTTGTCCCGCGCGCATTTCCCCAAGGGCATTCTCTCGCCGCTGCTGGACTCGATTGCCCGTGCGCCGATCTGGGCCGAGGGTGTGGACTACGGCCACGGTACCGGTCATGGCGTCGGCTATTTCCTCAATGTGCATGAAGGCCCGCAGGTGATCGCCTATCAAGCCGTCGCCGCACCGCAAACCGCGATGCAGGCCGGCATGATTACGTCCATCGAGCCCGGCACTTACCGTCCGGGGCGTTGGGGTGTGCGCATCGAGAACCTGGTGTTGAACCGTGAAGCGGGCAAGACCGAGTTTGGCGAGTTCCTCAAGTTCGAGACACTGACACTGTGTCCGATCGACACCCGTTGCCTGGAGCCGTCGTTGCTGACGGTGGAAGAACGCCAGTGGTTCAACGATTACCACGCGCAAGTCCTTGAGCGCCTGAGCCCGCTGCTCAGTGGCGCGGCACTGGAATGGTTGCAGGTGCGTACGGCCGCTATCTGAGGGGCTGCAGTTCGGGCGCCTGGGTCAGGGCATCGGCCATGTAGTCGATAAACGCTTTGACCCGGGCGGACTGGCGGCGATTGGGTGCCGAAACGGCATGAATCGGCAGCGACTGCGGGGTGTAGTCCTGCAGCAAGGCGACCACCCGGCCGGCCTTCAGGTCATCAAAGAACAACCACAGGGGCGACAGCGCAATGCCGTGCCCCGCCAATACCATCTCGCGTATAGCCTCGGAGTTATTGCTCTGGGCGTTGCCCTTGATCTTGACGCTGTGCCGCGTCCCGTCCTTTTCGTAGACCCATTGGTTCTGGCTGCTGAGCAGGTTGAACAGCAGGCAATTGTGCCGGGCCAGCTCTTGCGGTGTTTGCGGCGCCGGGTGTTTGGCCAGATAGGCCGGACTGGCGAGGGTGACCCGGTGAGTAGTGCCGATCTGCCGGGCGATCAGGCCACTGTCGCGCAACTCGCCGATGCGCAGGGTAACGTCCAGGCCTTCGCTGACCAGGTCCTGATTTTGATCGCTCAGTTGCAGGTCAACCTGTACCTGTGGGTATCGATCGAGAAATCCCGCCAGGCGTGAGGCGATGTGCAGGCGACCGAAGCTCACCGACGAGCCAATGCGTAACGGACCGGCGACAGCCTCCTTGCCGGACTGGAAGCTGTGTTCTGCAGCATCCACCGCCGCGAGGATTTGTCGGCAATGGCTGTAGTAGCGCTGGCCTTCGTCTGTCAGGGAGAGTTTGCGGGTGCTGCGGGAAATCAGCTTGCCGCCCAGTTCTGTCTCCAGTGCACGCAGTACTTTGCTGATAGTGGGCTGAGTGGTCTGCATCTCCCGGGCAACCGCAGAGAAACTCCCGCGCTCGATCACTCGAACGAAAATGGCCATTGCGTTGAGCTTATCCATGGGGCTACCGATTCATGCCAAATGAGCATGGCCACTATAGCCGTTTGGCGTCTTATCGGCATGAGTGGCCGGGCACATCATGGTGATCACTTCCTGATGAATCGAGATCGCGACCATGACTGATACAACTCAAATGCACGCCCTGGTGGTGGATGTGGCGAATGGGCCGTTACGGCTGGCAACGATTCCAAGGCCGACGCCTGGGGATGGTGAGGTGCTGGTGAAGATCAAGGCCAGTGGCCTCAACCCGTTGGATGGGAAAATTCGAGCAGGCGAGGCGGCCCATGCCCGTCAGCCGTTGCCGGCTGTGATTGGCTTGGACTTGGCGGGGATCATCGAGACGGTGGGCCCGGGTATCAACGAGTGGAAGGCGGGCGACGAGGTGTACGCCCTGGCGACGGGAGTGGGCGGCCTCCAGGGTTCGTTGGCGGAGTTTGCCGTGGTGGATGCGCGCTTGCTGGCGAGAAAACCCGTGACCCTGAGCATGCGCGAAGCCGCGGCATTGCCGCTGGTGCTGATCACCGCATGGGAAGGGCTGGTGGACCGTGCGCATGTAGGCCCGGGGCATAAAGTACTGATTCAGGGCGGTGCGGGTGGTGTAGGACATGTCGCCGTGCAAGTGGCTAATGCATTTGGCGCCGAGGTGTTTGCGACCGGTTCAGCCAGGCAGCGGGCGTTGATCGAGGGGCTGGGCGCTACGTTTATCGACTACCAACAGCACACCGTCGAGGAGTATGTAGCCTTGCACACGGCGGGCGAAGGTTTTGACATTGTGTATGACACGGTGGGCGGGCCGACGCTGGATGCATCCTTCCGGGCGGCCAGGACTTATCACGGGCATGTGCTGAGTTGTCTTGGCTGGGGTTCTCATAGCCTGGCGCCGTTGTCGTTTCGCGGGGCGACTTACTCCGGGGTGTTTACCCTGCTGCCGATGCTGACGGGCAAGGGGCGGGAGCACCACGGGCAGATCCTTGCCGAGGCGGCGCAGTTGATTGATGACGGGAAGCTCACGCCGATTCTCGACGGGCGTCAATTCGACCTGCACTCGGCAAACGCCGCCTGCGAGTTACTCGCCGGCGGCGCTCAAGGGCGTCTGGTGATTGAAATCTAGCTCAGCGCTTCGCGGACAAACTCCAGGCGGTCCTGGCCGAAAAACAACTGGTCGTCGACGAACATCGTAGGTGCCCCGAATACGCCGCGCTGGATGGCGTGCTCGGTATTGTCCTTGAGGGTGGCCTTGACGGCATCGTCATTCGTCAACGCGAGGACTGCTTCGGGATCAAAGCCGTGTTCAGCCAGCACCGCAGCCACCACAGCAGGATCACCCAGGTGACGGCCTTCTACCCAAAGGGCACGGAACAGGCAATCGATGAAATCCTGAAAACGCTCGGGTTGGCGCATTTGGACACCGGTGACAGCGCGCATCAGCGTCAATGTATTGATGGGGAAGTGCGGGTTGAACTTGAGCGGGACGTTGTAGCGCTGGGCGTAGCGTGCCAGGTCCTGGAACATGTAGCGGCCTTTGGCGGGAACGGTGGCCGGTGATGCATTGCCGGTGGCCTTGAACACCCCGCCCAGCAGCATTGGCTTGTAAATCAGCTGGGTGCCGGTTGCAGCGCACAGGCCTGGAAGTTGGGTATAGGCCAGATAGGTGGCAGGGCTGCCGAGGTCGAAGAAAAATTCTACTGTTTTACTCATGCTGGATACTCGCAGTTTATTGTTATGGGGCGCGCTTACCAGGGTTCATTCCAGGGGCGCAGGTCCAGCTCGAAGGTCCAGGCGTCCCGGGGCTGGCTGTGCAGGTACCAATAGTTATCGGCGATGTGGTCCGGATTGAGAATGCCGTCCTGATCCTTGAGGGCGTATTTTTGCGGGAAGTTGTCGCGGATGAAGTCGGTGTCGATGGCGCCATCCACGACGACGTGGGCGACGTGGATATTCCGTGGGCCCAGTTCGCGAGCCATGCTTTGCGCCAGTGCACGGATCCCGTGTTTGGCTCCAGCGAACGCGGCAAAGCCGGCGGCTCCACGCAACCCGGCCGTGGCACCGGTAAACAGGATGGTGCCGCGGTTACGGGTGACCATGCGCTTGGCCACTTCCCGCGCGTTGAGGAAGCCTGAGAAACAGGCCATCTCCCAAATCTTGAAGTACTTGCGGGCGGTTTCTTCCAGGATGCTGCACGGCACATTGGCGCCGATGTTGAACACGAAGGCTTCGATGGGGCCCAGTTCGGTTTCAATCCGCTCGATCAGCGCGATAACGTCTTCTTCCTTGCGGGCATCGCAGGCAAAGCCATGCGCCTCGCCACCTGCTGCGTGGATGCTATCCACCAAGGGTTGCAGTTTATCGGCGCTGCGCCGGGTGACGCAGGCGACGTAACCCTCACGGGCGAAACGCTTGGCGATGGCACCACCTGTGGCATCGCCGGCACCCACTACCAGTACAATTTTCTTGTTGTTCGTCATGGGAGATCCTTTAGTAAACGATCGTTTGCCAAACGAACGTTATGCTACGATCCAGCAGGCGTCAAGCTGACAGCACAGTGGAGGAAGCGATGCGATATTCGGCTAGTCACAAGCAGCAAACCAGGGAAAAGCTTCTGGACAGCAGTGCGGCACTGGCGAAGAAAGAGGGTTTTGCCAGTGTCGGGGTGGATGGCTTGATGAAGGCCATTGGCTTGAGTGGCGGTGCGTTTTATAGCCACTTCGCTTCGAAGGATGAATTGTTCAGTTCGATTGTCGAGCGTGAATTGAGCCACAGCCTTGAGCGATTGAATGGCGACGGGGTGCAAAGCCGTGAGCGGCTGGATCGCTGTTTGAAGTTCTACCTGAGCATGGCCCATGTGGAGCAATCCGAAGCCGGATGTGCGTTGCCGAGCCTGGGGGCGGAGATTGCGCGATCTGATGTGGCCGTTCGTCAACAGGCGCAGGACTGGATTTGCCGATTGCAGGTGGGGTGGGCAGCAACACTGGGCAGCGAGGCCCTGGCGTGGTCGATTCTGTCGCAATGCATCGGCGCCCTGGTGGTGGCGCGGATGATGGTCGACCCGCAGGTGCAGGCACAGGTCCTGTCATCGAACTACGAGGTGCTCAGCCAGCAGCTGTCGAGGCTGTGAGGTCATCGACAGTTACTTGCAGATGACAATCATGCTTCGGCTTGTGTAGCCGGCGGGGTTAAGACCGAACGGGTAGTCGCCTGGGTCTTCGGCGTTGTCCCCCGACTTGGCGATGACTTTATAGCCTTTGGCGCCACACGAATTAGCTGCACTGGCGTAGCACTGGTCCCAGGAAGAGGACAGGCCTGAGCAGTTGATATGCAGGCCCTTCTTTCCCCGTTTTACTTCGGTCTTGGTGGTCGCGGCACAACCTGCGATTGCCACAATCATGAACAGCATCAAAATTCGCTTCATTACTATCCTTAATAGCCGCCTCGCTTAAGTGCACGAAGCTGGCTTTGCTCGCTCTCGAGTGTAGCGTTCATGATGTCCTTATCGAAAATCTCCATGAATGACACTGGGTTACGACCTAAACATGGCCTAATTGAGCGGCAAATGCCATAGCTACGTCAAATCCTGAATCAATCGGCTGGAACGAGTGGTTTTGATTCGTTACGCATGGTCAGGGTTGCACCCACCGAGGCCAGGATAATGCAGGTGATGGCCAGCCATTGCGCCAGGGACAAGTGCTCTTGAAGGAAAAACAGCCCGGACAGGGCGCCGAACGCGGGTTCGATACTCATCAGGGTTCCGAACGTGCGGGCTGGCAGGCGAGTCAGGGCGACCATCTCCAGGGTGTAGGGCAGGGCGGTGGATAAAACCGCGACACCAATGGCGATCGGGATCAGCGAGGGTGTGAGGAGTGCGGCGCCCGCGTGGACGATACCTATCGGTGCAACAAACAACGCTGCAATCATTACGCCGAGGGCCGCAGTCTGAACGCCATTGTCGGCGCCGGCCTTTTGGCCAAACAGAATGTAGAGTGCCCAGCACGCACCTGCGCCGAGTGCATAGGCGGCGCCTGTGAGGTCAAGGCCGCTGCTGGCTTCGCCCACTGGGATCAATAGCAGAAGTCCGACAATCGCCAAGGCTATCCAGAGAAAGTCTACGGCGCGTCGCGAAGCGTAGATGGCGACTGCCAGTGGGCCGGTGAATTCGAGGGCTACTGCAATTCCCAGCGGAACGGTGCGCAGCGACATATAGAAGAGGAAGTTCATTCCCCCCAGCGCCATCCCGTAGACGATCACCGTCTGCAACGACTTGGCTGTCAGCTTGGCGCGCCATGGGCGTAAAAGGAGCAGCATGATCACACTGGCGAAAATCAGGCGCAGGGTGGTGGTGCCCTGGGCGCCCACGATGGGGAACATGCTTTTGGCGAGTGAGGCGCCTGATTGAATAGAGGCCATGGCAATGAGTAGCAGGCCGACCGGAAACAGTGTCGAAGCCAGGCTACGCGGGGAAGTGGTCATTGAGGGTATTCGTCCGAGGTCGTATTGAAAGAAACCGAGTGGCTATGATGCTTAACTGTTGAGCGTTGGGCAATATATTGCTCAATTAGTTAACGGTTCCTTCCTATATAGACGAATTCCGTGATTGTCGGGATGGATTGATAGAAAAGCTGAATTAAGGGTTGACGGCAGATTCTGGAA